>DAIDHU010000032.1 GCA_027451915.1 Thiomonas sp.
GCGGCCACCGCGGCGCGCGTGCAGCAGGTGATCGCCGAGGAATGGGGCCGCGGACTGATCCGCAGCTGGAACGATGCCGGCTGGATCGACCTGCCGCGCCGCGTGGGCGACAAGATCGCGCGCCTGGTGGGCGCAGGCCCCGGCGAGCTGGTGGTGGCGGACTCCACTTCGGTGAACCTGTACAAGGTGTTGAGCGCGGCGCTGCGCATCGCGCGGGCCGGCTCCGCGTCGCGCAACGTGGTGCTGTCCGAGCGCAGCAACTTTCCGACCGACCTGTACATCGCCGAATCCCTGGTCGAACAACAGGGCATGCGCCTGGAACTGCTGGACATCGACCAGATTCCGGCGCGCCTGCGCGACGATGTCGCCGTGCTCATGCTCACCCAGGTCAACTACCGCACCGGGCGCATGGCCGACATGGGCGCGCTCACCGCCCAGGCCCATGCGGCGGGGGCGCTGGCCCTGTGGGACCTGGCGCATTCGGCGGGTGCGGTGCCCGTGGACCTGAACGGCGCGGGTGCGGATTTCGCGGTGGGCTGCGGCTACAAGTACCTCAACGGCGGCCCCGGCGCGCCGGCCTTCTGCTGGGTGCACGCGCGCCACGTGGAGCGCTTCCGGCAGCCCCTGTCGGGCTGGATGGGTCATGCCGCGCCTTTCGTGTTCCAGCCCGGCTACGAGCCCGCGCCGGGAATCGCCCGCTACCTGTGCGGCACGCCGCCGGTGCTGGGCATGGCCGCCCTGGAATGCGGCGTGGACACCGTGCTGGCGGCCGAGCCCCTGGGAGGCATGGCGGCGCTGCGCGCCAAGTCGGTGCAACTCAGCGAGCTGTTCCTCGAGCTCGTGCGCGAGCGCCTCGGCGCCAGCGGCCTGCGGCCTTTCGGACCCGCGCAGGCCGCGCAGCGCGGCAGCCAGGTCTCGCTGGCGGTACCGGCGGACGGCTCGATCGACGGCTACGCGCTGATGCAGGCCCTGATCGAACGAGGGGTGATCGGCGACTACCGTGCCGGCGACGGCAGCGCCGCGCACCCCCACCTGCTGCGCTTCGGCTTCACGCCGCTGTACCTGCGCTACGTGGACGTGTTCGACGCCGTGCAGGTATTGGCCGAAGTGCTCGAATCCGCGGTCTGGCGCGAAGCCCGCTTCGCGCGCAAGGCCGCGGTGACCTGATCCCCCTGGCCCGCTGGAGCCCCCGATGAGCTGCCCCCACCACGACACGGCCCCACCCTCGCGCGGCGAGACCATCGTCGCCGACGAAGGCGCGCAACTCGATTTCTCGCGCGACATGAGTTATGGCGACTACCTGCAGCTCGACAAGGTGCTCGAGGCCCAGCGCCCGCTGTCGCCCGAGCACGACGAGATGCTGTTCATCGTGCAGCACCAGACCTCGGAGCTGTGGATGAAACTGTTGCTGCACGAGCTGCACGCGGCCAGCGGCCAACTCTCGCGCGACGTGGTGGCGCCGGCCTTCAAGATGATGGCGCGGGTGTCGAAAATCCTCGAGCAGCTGGTGCATGCCTGGGACGTCCTGGCCACCATGACCCCGCCCGAATACACGGCGATCCGCCCCTACCTGGGCCACTCCAGCGGCTTCCAGAGCTGGCAGTACCGCTGCATCGAGTTCGCGCTGGGCAACAAGAACCGCGCCATGCTGCAGCCCCATGCGCACCGCCCGGAGCTGCTCGCGCGGGTGGAGGACGCGTGGCGCGCTCCCAGCCTGTACGACCAGGCGCTGCGCCTGCTGGCGCGCCGGGGCATCGCGGTGCCCGCCGAAGCCGTCGAGCGCGACTGGACCCAGCCCTATGTCGCGAACGCCGGGGTCGAGGCCGCGTGGCTG
>DAIDHU010000033.1 GCA_027451915.1 Thiomonas sp.
GAGCGTTTCGAGCTGGAGCAGGCGCTGCGCCGCGCGATCGCGCGGGGTGGGGACCTGTTCCTCGCCTATCAGCCGCAGTTGCGGGCCGGCGACGCCTGGCTGCACGGCTGCGAGGCCCTGCTTCGCTGGCGCCGCGACCAGGGTGCGCTGGTGTCGCCGGCGATGTTCGTGCCGGTGGCCGAGGCCTGCGGCCTGATCGGTGAGCTGACCGAGTGGGTGGTGCACGAGGCCTGTCGCCAATTGCGCGCCTGGGACGCCCAGGGCCTGTTGCCCGGCCTGTTGAGCCTGAACCTCTCGGCCGTGCATTTCCAGGATGACGACATGGTGGATTCCCTGCTGGCCATCCTGCGCCAGCATGAGGTCGCCCCGCGGCGCATCTGCCTGGAACTCACCGAGACCGCCATGGCCGATCCCCTGGCCTGCGGCGCCAAGGTGGAACGACTCAAGGCCGCGGGCTTCGCGGTGAGCATCGACGATTTCGGCACGGGCTTTTCCTCCCTGTCGTACCTCAAGCGTTTCGCCGTCGACGAACTCAAGATCGACCGCAGCTTCGTCAGCGGCATCGAGGAGCATGCCAGCGACCGGGCGATCGTCGCGGCGATCGTCACCATGGCCCACGGCCTGGGCCTGCGCGTGGTGGCCGAGGGCGTGGAGACCCAGGCGCAGCTGGACTTCCTGCGCCGGCACGATTGCGACGTCGCGCAGGGGTTCTGCTTCGCCCGCCCGATGCCCGCCGAAGTCTTCACGGCGTGGATGAGCGATCGGCGCTTCCTATAATCGGGCGATCCGCGCGAATTCGCGGGCGGGCCTCCGCGCCGCCCCTGCGGCGCGCGCCCCTTGCAAAGCACGCCGGCGCGGGCCGGCACCCGCAGCCCGCGGCCGCCTGCCCATTGCCCATCATCGAGGAACAGCCCATGCCCGGCCACCTGATGCAGAACTATTCCCGCCAGCCGCTGGCGCTCAGCCACGGCGAGGGCGTGTGGGTCTGGGACGGCGAGGGCCGGCGCTACCTGGACGCGCTCAGCGGCATCGCGGTCAACACCGTCGGCCATGCCCATCCGCGCCTGGTGGCCGCGCTGCGCGACCAGGTCGCCAAGCTGATCCACTGTTCCAACGTCTACCAGATCCCGCTGCAGGAGCGGCTGGCCGACCGCCTGTGCGAGGTATCGGGGGCCGACGCCGCGTTTTTCTGCAATTCCGGTCTCGAGGCCAACGAGGCCGCCATCAAGCTCGCGCGCCTGTGGGGGCATCGCCGAGGCCACGCGCTGCCCCAGATCCTGGTATTCGAGGGTGCGTTCCACGGACGTTCGCTGGCCACGCTGTCGGCCACTGGAAACCCCAAGGTACAAAAGGGCTTCGAGCCCCTGGTGGAGGGATTCGTGCGCGTGGAGCTCAACGACCAGGCCGCGGTGGAGCGTGCCGCGCGGGACCATCCGGGCCTGAGCGCGGTGTTCATCGAAGCCATCCAGGGCGAGGGGGGAATCCGCCCGGCGCAGCTGGAGTTCCTGCGCTTCTTGCGCCGCGTCTGCGACCAGCATGGCTGGCTGCTGATGATCGACGAGGTGCAGTGCGGCATGGGGCGCACCGGCAAGTGGCTGGCGCACCAGTGGGCCGATGTGCGCCCCGACGTGGTGGCGATGGCCAAGGGCCTGGCCTCGGGCGTGCCCATCGGTGCCTTGCTGGGCTACGGGGAGGCGGCGCGCGTGTTCGGCCCCGGCCAGCACGGCAGCACCTTCGGCGGCAATCCGCTGGCCTGTCGTGCGGCGCTGGAGACCCTGGCCATCGTCGAGGACGAGGGGCTGCTGGACAACGCGGTCCGCGTGGGCGGATGGATGATCGAGCAGTTGCGCGAGCGCCTGGGCGGCCTGCCCGGGGTGCGTGACGTGCGCGGCAGCGGCTTGATGATCGGCATCGAGCTGGACCGACCCTGCGGTGAACTCGTGGAGCAGGCGCGCCAGGCCGGCCTGCTGATCAACGTCACCCACGACACGGTGATCCGGCTGCTGCCGGCGCTGGTGCTGCGCCGCGAGGAGGCCGAGCAGTTGCTGGCGCTGCTGGTGCCGCTGGTGCAACGTTTCGTCGCCGTCGCCTGAGGAGCCCTCGTGATGACCCACCAAGCGCCTCGCCACTACCTGCAGTTCAGCGACCTCGACCGCGAGGAATACGCCTACCTGTTCCGTCGCAGCTCGCTGATCAAGGCGCGCTTCAAGCGCTACGAGATGCACCAGCCCCTGGTCGACCGCACGCTGGCGATGATTTTCGAGAAGCATTCCACGCGCACCCGGCTGAGTTTCGAGGCCGGCATGCACCAGCTCGGCGGCGCCGCCATCTACATCAACACCCGCGACAGCCAGCTGGGCCGCGGCGAGCCCATCGAGGATGCCGCGCAGGTGTTCTCCCGCATGGTCGACCTGGTCATGATCCGCACCTACGGCCACGACATCGTCGAGCGCTTCGCCGCCCATTCGCGGGTGCCGGTGATCAATGGGCTGACCAACGAATTCCATCCCTGCCAGGTGCTGGCCGACGTGTTCACCTACATCGAGCACCGCGGCGACATCGCCGGCAAGATCGTGGCCTGGGTGGGAGACGCCAACAACATGCTCTACACCTGGCTGCAGGCCGCGGCCATCCTCGGCTTCAAGGTCCACTTCAGCGGCCCCGAGGGCTATGGCGTGGACCTGCAGCGCGCGGGCTATCCGGTGAGCGAGGCCGAGCGCGCCTGCCTGCGCTGCTTCGACGATCCCCTGCAGGCCTGCGAGGGCGCCCATCTGGTCACCACCGACGTGTGGACCAGCATGGGCTACGAGGCCGAGAACGCGCAGCGCATGCAGGCCTTCCAGGGCTTCATGGTGGACAGCCGCATGATGGCGCGGGCCGACGCGCGGGCCCTGTTCATGCACTGCCTGCCCGCGCATCGCGGCGAGGAGGTGCAGGGCGAGGTCATCGACGGCCCGCAAAGCGTCGTGTGGGACGAGGCCGAGAACCGCCTGCACGTGCAAAAGGCGCTGATGGAGTTCATGCTCCTGGGCCAGCTGCCCGACTGAGCCCGCGAAGGCGCGCCGGCCTCAGTGCCGCGGCGCGAGCAGTTCGTCCAGCACCCGCAGGTACAGCGCGTAGCGCTCGGGGGCGATCTGGCCGGCCCGCGCGGCCTCGCGCACCACGCAGCCGGGTTCCTGGCGATGGGTGCAGTTCTGGAACCGGCACTGCCCGATGCGCTGTGCGAGTTCGGGCAGCGCATGCTGCAGCTGGGTGACGCTCAGGTGATGCAGTCCGAAGGCCTGGAAGCCGGGCGAATCCAGCAGGGCACTGCCCTCGGGAAAGCCGGGCAGCCTCCACAGCCGCGTGCTGGTGGTCGTATGCCGGCCCGCGTTGAGCGCTTCGCTCAAGGCCTGGGTCTGCGCCTGCAGCCCCGGAACCAGCGCATTGGCCAGCGTGGACTTGCCCACGCCGGAAGCTCCGATCAGCATGCAGGTGCGCGCGCTCAGCCACGGGCGCAGCAGCTCCAGCGCCCGCGCCGGATGTTCGCGTGCCGAGAGCTCCAGCAGCGCCTGTCCGCAGGCCTGCAGCGGGTGCAGGCGCTCGCGCAGCGCCGCGGCACCCGCGAGTTCGCACTTGTTGAGCAGCACCAGGGTCTCGATGCCCTCGGCGCGTGCGGCGATCAAGGCGCGGCCCACCAGGTCCAGGTTGGGCGACGGCTCCGGCGCGGTGACCACCATCAGCAGGTCCAGGTTGGCCGCGAACATCTTGCTGCGCCAGGTGTCCTCGCGCCACAGCACGTTGCGCCTGGGCAGCACCCGCAGGATGAGTGCGGGGTCGCCGGGCTGCAGCAGTACCTCGTCTCCGCAGACCACGTCGCTGCGTTTCGCGCGGGTCACGCAGGCGACGGGCGCCGCGGAACCATCGTCGGCCAGGTAGTTGCGGCCGAAGGCGCCGACGACACGCGCGCGCACGCCGTCCATGGGCGCTGCCGCCTGCTCTGGCGCTCGCGCGCTCCGGGGCTGCGAGTGGCGCACGCGGGGGGCGCTCAGGCG
>DAIDHU010000034.1 GCA_027451915.1 Thiomonas sp.
CCGCCGCCGGGAGCGTCAACGCAGGCTCACATCCGCTTACCGCTGCGACGAATCCGAAGCCATGCGAGCCTGTCGAGGATCAGGCGCTCGCCGCCAGTTCGGCGCGCCAGATCTCGGTGAATCCCTCGATCACGTGGTGGCGGATGCGCGGGCGCGCGGACGCTCCGCCGCGGAAATGCTCGTCCAGCAGACGGGCGAGCTCGGTGTGCTGCAAGCCACGCTCGGCGAGGAAGTCCCGCACGGTCTCGCGCGCGCTCACCCCACCGCCGCGCCCGTCCACGGCCACCGAACCCAGTTGCATGTCCCACAGCAGGTAGGTGGCAAGCGCGCCCAGCGCCGTGCGAGGCCGCAGCGGTTCGATGTCGAAGCGAAACTCGGCGTGCCACTGCGCGACCTGCTCGATGGGCATGGGTCGCGCGATCCCGTAGCCCTGCCCCTGGTCGGCGCCGAGGATGGCGGCGCTCTCGATCAGGCCGCGATGCTCCAGGCCCTCCACGGTCAGGCGCATGCCGAAGGCATGCACCAGACGGGTCAGGTAGAACATGAACTCCAGCGCCCGCTGCGGGCGCCCGGTGGCCCCGCGTACCAGGCCCTGGTCCATTTTCACGTCATCGAAGGCGTACTGATCGAGGCGCAGCAGCGAGCTGTGGCCCGAGCCCAGGTCATCCTCCGCCAGGCGCACGCCGGCCTCGCGCAGGCCTTGCAGGAAGGCGTTGCGGCGCTCGTCGCTGCCCTGGCCCTCGTGGCTTTCCAGCACTTCCAGCTCCAGCTGGATGCCTCGCGGCCGGCAAACTTGCAGCGCCTGCAGGATCGCGCGCTCGCAGCGCGGATCCCCGATGCCCTCGGCAGGGAAGTTCAGCGCCACGGCAGCGCGCAGGCCCTGGTCCTGCAGTCCCGCGGCGTCCACGCAGGCGCGGTCCAGCCCGAGCTGCAGCAGGGCGAACAATTCCTCGTTGCCGCAGGCCGGCAGGAAGCGCTCGGGACTCACCAGGTGCCCCTGCTCGTCGACCAGTCGCGCCAGCGCCTCCACCTTCACCAGTTCGCCGCTGCGCAGATCGATGATCGGCTGGTACAGGAAGCGCACCCTCCCTTCGGAAATCCAGCGCCGGTAGATCTGGCGCCGCGGCAGGGGAACCACCGGGGTGCTGCTCAGGCGCTGCACCGCGTGGCTCAGCGCCTTTTGCACATGGTTGAGAAAGTTGCCGATGCGCAGGGTCGAGAAAAACCGCGGCCACGCGCTGTACAGGCTGAGCAGGGCGATGGTCTTGCCGGAGTCGTCGAGCAGCGGCACCGCGGCGCTGGAGCGAAAGCCCAGCTCGGTGCCCAGGCCCTGCCAGGGCTTGTTGCGCGACTCGAGGGCCCAGGCCTCGGAAATGATCACCTGCCCGTTGCGCCAGGCCCGTCCCCCGGGGCCCTGCCCCGACTCGCGTCCCGGATCGATGCTGATGCGCGGCAGCAGCCCGGACATCATGGCCTCGTGGTAGCGGTGCCCGGAGGCCCCCTGGGAAGCCTCGATCTGCAACTCGCCCTGCGCATCGCAACGCGCGAAAAAGGCCGAGACATCGCCATCCACATCGCCGATCACGCCCATCACCCCGCGCACCAGATCGGAAAAATTCCCGGTGCCCTGGATCAGCTCGTCGATCTGCGAGACCGCCAGCGCGAGCTCCACCTCGATGCGCCGGTAGCTCATCGCCTGCGCCTGCAGGTCGGCGAATATGCGTCGGTTGACGATTTGTGCAACCTCCTCGCGCGATTCGCATGCGACCAGGGGCATGATCTCGGCGTGGATTTCCTGCTGGTAGGCGCCGTAGGATTCGATCAGCGAGGTCAGGTCCACACCCACCAGCGCATGCGCGCGGCCCGCGCGCTGAGCCGCCGCCTGGTGCTCGGCCAGGCTCAGGGTGGGTGAGAACAGCAGGCGCAGATGCTCGGCCTGGCGCGACTTCAGGCGCTCGAATTCCTCGGGCAGCAAGGCCTGCAGCACCCGCGCGCCCTCGGAGGTCCGCCCCAGTTCGTCGTAGAGGCGCTCGGTGAAACGTTCCGCGCTCCACGCCACCGCCTGCTGCACGGGGCGCAGGCTGGCCTCCACACCGACTCCGTACACCCGCTCGTCCGCGGTTCCCAGGCTCATGAACAGCCCCTTCTCGCCGTGCTTGACCGGATCCGCGCTGCGCGCACGGCCGACTCGGATACTCGCCTCGCCCGCAGCATACTCCCCCGCGCCTGAGTTTCAGCTCAGGATCAGCAGGGCGATCACCGCCGAAGTCGACACGCCGATGGCCGCGGTGCTGGTGTCCTCGGCGGCCACCAACAAGGCCGCGCACAGGCCCCAGGCCGACACGCCGAGCCACATGCGCAGGCCCGAGGCCCCCATCATCAGGGCCAGCAGCGATGCGAGAAGAATGGCTTTGCGCAACATGCGGGCATTGTCGCGCGCCGCGCTCGGCTGCGCGAGTCCGGGTCGACCCTGGGTCGGCGTGCCCCGGGGCCCGCCGTTTTAGAGGTCGTCGAGCTCAGTAACGGCGTCGTGCCGGAGCGGCCGGGGCCGGGCCGCTGCGCGGCTCCAGATGGCGGAAGGTGATGCGGCCCTTGGTCAGGTCGTAGGGCGACAGTTCCAGGGTCACCTTGTCGCCGGCCAGGATGCGGATGTGGTGCTTGCGCATTTTCCCGCCCGTGTAGGCGACGACCACGTGGCCATTCTCCAGGGTCACGCGGTACCGCGAATCCGGCAGCACTTCGTCCACCGCTCCGCGCATTTCGATGAGTTCTTCCTTGGCCATGATCGAGTTCCTCCAGGGGTGAGTGGTACGGGCGGGAGCCCCGCGCACGAGCAGGCCCCGTCGAGCGCTCGGCCGCGCCCGCTCACCCACACGTTGTACAGATCAAGATCACGGGGCCTGGTGCGCCATGCAGGCGCCTGCCCGGTTTTCATGACCCAGACCAAGCTTGCCTGGGTGCAGGCGCCTCCCGTCCGCGGGAGCCGCGCTGCTGAAGATGCGGCGCGCGAGCGCTCGCAATGCGTCAAGGCGCTGCACGGCAAAGCCACGCTGCAGCACTCTCCTGTCATCTTACCAGAAATGAGCCCCCGACGGGCGCGATCCCCGGCGCCGAGGCGCACATGCAGGGCCGGCGCGTCGGCCGGCTTGCCTGCGCATGAAATACCCGCGATTTTCGTGAAAAAGTTGCGTGTTGCCGGGGTCCAGTCTCCTTAGCATGATTTGGACACAAGTTCTTCGGGGAGACGACGATGAACCGCAACGAAGCCGAGGAAGTCGAGGACTGCAGCGAACTGGACCCACGGGCTCCCGGTGTCTGGGCCCTGGGATCCTTCCACGAGTATGCACAGGAGAACCTGCCGCCGCAGGCCGCCGAAGTCCTGGTCCATGTGCGCGACCGCAAGCGGCCGCGCAGGATTCTTCGATTCGCCCGTCTCCTGCGGCGCCGTGCCGCCGCCTCCTCGCCAAGCCCGCGCGCCGGGCACTGAGACCGGGCGCGAGCCCGACGGCCGCTCGCGACGGCGATAATGGGCACGACGCCGCGGCGGGTCGCGGGCGGAGATTTTCGGGGAAGCCATGCGTGATCACGATTCCCGCAGTGTGGACATCCGCGACCGGAGCCCCGGCAAGCTCGGTCCGGCCGCGCGCCAGCCAGGCTCCCCGGACAATCTGGGCAGCCTGCTGCAGGACATCGCGGCGCGCAAGCGCGCGGAAGTCCTGCTCGGAGGCCAGAACCGCCTGGTGGAGATGATCGCCACGGGTCGGCCCCTGGCGGCGACCCTGGACGCGCTGATCCGCTTCATCGAGGAACAGTCCCCCGGCATGCTGGGCTCCGTGCTGCTGCTCGACCGGGATGGACTGCATGTGCGCCACGGCGCGGCCCCCAACCTGCCCGGTGCCTTCATGGCCGCGGTGGACGGCCAGCCCATCGGGCCGGCCGCGGGCTCCTGCGGCACCGCCGCCTTCCGCAAGCAGGCCGTCATGGTCGAGGACATCGCCACCGACCCGCTGTGGGAGCTGTACCGGGCGGCAGCCCTGGCCCACGGCCTGCGCGCCTGCTGGTCCACACCGATCTTCGACGAGCAGCGACGGGTTCTGGGCACCTTCGCGATGTACTACCGCCAGCCCGGGCGGCCCGAGCCCCAGCATCTGGAGCTCATCGGCCTGGCCACCCATGTGGCCGCCATCGCGATCGCCCGGGATCGCGCCGAGCGCTCGCATGTGCAAAGCGCGTCGCGCCTGATCAAGGCCCAGCGGGTCGCGCGCATGGGCTTCCTGGAATGGAACCTCCAGACCCAGGAAGTCGTCTGCTCGGACGAGGTGTACACGATGTTCGGGATCGAGCCCGGGGCCCTGCCCACGACCCCGGCATTCATCGCCACCCTGGTGCACCCGGATGACCTGGAGCGGGTGCGCAGCCGCCTCAACCAGGCCGTGCGACGCATCCGGCCCTACGACATCGATCACCGCATCCGCAGGCCCGACGGCAGGGTCCTCTGGGTCCACGCGCAAGCCGAGCTGATGAGCGACCCGGAGCAAGGCTCGGAAATCCTCCTCGGCACGGTCGTGGACATCACCGAGCGCAAGCAGGCCGAATCGGCGGTGCAACACCTGTCGCAGTTGTACGCGGCGCTCAGCCAGTGCAACCAGGCCATCGTGCAAAGTTCCAGCGAGGCCGAATTGCTGCCCAAGGTGTGCGAAGCGGCCGTGCGTTTCGGCGGGCTCAAGATGGCCTGGATCGGCATGCTGGACGAGGGTTCGCTCAGGATCCGGCCGCGAGCCGCGCATGGCGCCGGAGTCGAGTACCTGCAAGACATCGACATCTCGGCCGACCCGGCGCTGGCCAGCGGGCGCGGCCCGACCGGCACCGCCGTACGCGAGAACCGCCCCTACTGGTGCCAGGACTTCGCCGCGGATCCGAACAGCGCGCCCTGGCGCGAGCGAGCCTTCCAGTTCGGCTGGAAAAGCTCGGCGGTCATTCCCCTGAGCCGCAAGGGAGTCGGCATCGGAGCCCTGACCCTGTACTCCGACACGGTGCAGGCCTTCGACGCCCCGACCCGCGAACTGCTGACCGAAATGGCCAACGACCTCAGCTACGCGCTGGATCACTTCGAGCTGAAGGCCGAACGCGAGCAGGCCGAAGCGGCGTTGCGCGCGAGCGAGCGCCACCTGCGCACCATCGTCGAGACCGAGCCCGAGTGCGTGAAAGTGATCTCCACCAACGGCCGTCTGCTGGAAATGAATTCCGCCGGCCTGGCCATGCTCGAGGCCGCCAGCCTCGAGCAGGCGCAGTGCCGTGAGCTGCTCGACTACATCCTGCCGCAGTACCGCGAGGCCTTCACCGACCTGCACCGACGCGTGTTGAAGGGCCAGAGCGACCGGCTCCAGTTCGAGATCCAGGGGCTGCGCGGAACCCGGCGCTGGCTCGAGACCCACGCCGCGCCGATGCGCGATGCGCGCGGGCGCATCGACGCCGTGCTGGGCGTCACGCGGGACATCACCGAGCAACGGCGCAACGAGGAGCGCATCAGCTACCTGGCCAACTTCGACGCCCTCACCGGCCTGCCCAACCGCACCCAGCTGGAGGACCATGTCCACTACGCCATCCACCTGGCGAAGCGAAACGGCGGCCTGCTGGCGCTGATGTTCGTGGACGTCGACCGCTTCAAGGACGTCAACGACACGCTGGGCCACAGCAGCGGAGACGCCGTGCTGGTGGAGCTGGCCCGGCGCCTGAAGGCGCTGGTGCGGGCCGAGGACACGGTCGCGCGACTGGGTGGCGACGAATTCGTGCTCATGCTGCCAGGCACCGATGCACGCGGCGCCGCCGAGTTCGCGCAACGACTCCTGCAGGCCATCGCCGAGCCCTTCGCGCACAGGCAGCACGAGCTGAGCATGACCGCGTCGATCGGAGTGGCCATGTTTCCCGAGGACGGCGAGGACATGGAGACCCTGGCCCGCAAGGCCGACACGGCCATGTACCGGGCCAAGCACGAAGGGCGCAACGGCTACCGGTTTTTCACCGCCGAAATGCAGGCGCGCGCCGCGCGCAGCATGCAACTGCTCAATGCCCTGCGCCAGGCCCTGGATCGCGGGCAGCTGCAGGTGCACTACCAGCCCCAGTTCTCCATCGGCTCGACCCGCGTGGTCGGCGCCGAAGCCCTGCTGCGCTGGCAGCATCCCCAGCTGGGGTCCGTGGCCCCGGCGGAGTTCATCCCCGTCGCCGAGGACTCGGGCCTGATTCTGCCCATCGGCGAATGGATCCTGCGCACCGCCATTCGCCAGCTCAGGCGCTGGCTGGACGCGGGCCACCCTCCCATGGTGATCGCGGTCAATCTGTCGACGGTGCAGTTCCGCCACCCCAATCTTCCCGACCTGGTGGCGCGCATCCTCGAGGAGGAGCAGCTTGCCCCGGATCACCTGGAACTGGAGCTGACCGAGGGCACCGCCATGCACGACCCGCTGAAAGCCATCCAGGTGATGAACGAGCTGCACCAGCGCGGGATCCGCATGTCCATCGACGACTTCGGAACCGGCTACTCCTCGCTGAACTACCTGAAAAAGTTCAAGGCCTACAAGCTCAAGATCGACCGCTCCTTCGTGCATGACATCGGCACCGATCAGGAGGATCGGGCCATCGTGGCCGCGATCGTGAGCATGTCCCGGAACCTGGGGCTGCAGACCATCGCCGAGGGCGTGGAGACGGTCGAGCAGCTGGAATTCCTGCGCGCGCAGGGCTGCGACGAGGCCCAGGGCTACCTGTTCGGCCGGCCGGTGCCCGCGGATCAGTTCGAAGCCTTCCTGGATCCTGCCGGCCGCTGACCCGAGGCACGCCCATGCATGGCACCAGGTGACGCCGGTGCCCTCTCCACAGGACTGCCGCGACGCGCGTCAATCGTCCTATATTGGAATCATGGGCAAACGCGGCCACTCTCGGTGACAGGCCGTCGGAGCCTTGAATCGGCCCCCCTTGTCATCCGCCTCCGCGCCAACAGACCCCCATGGCCACGAAACCCCTGAAGATCGGCATCTCGGCCCGCATCGACCATCCCCAGCCAGGGCAGGCGGGGCTGCGCGCCAAAACCCTGCAATATCTGGAACAGTCGGTTGCGCACTGGGCCATGTCGCGCGACGTGCTGGTGTTCATGGTGCCCACGGTGGCCAGCGGCGGCGGGCTCGTGCGCAGCAACATCAGGCTGTCCGACTACGCCGATGCGCTCGACGGACTCATTCTGCAGGGAGGCGCCGACCTGAGCCCGAACAGCTACGGCGAGGAGCCGCTGCAGCCGCAATGGGCCGGCGACCCCATGCGCGACGGCTACGAGATGGAACTTCTGCACGAATTCATCGAGGTGCGCAAGCCCGTGCTGGGCATCTGCCGCGGCGCCCAGCTCATCAACGTGGCCATGGGCGGAACGCTGTACCAGGACCTGCCCACCCAGCTTCCCGGGCACCAGACCCCGCACCTGAGCGACGCCTACGACCAGAACGCGCACCCAGTGCGCTTCGTGAAGGACGGCCTGCTGGCGCGACTGTACCCCGAGGTCGACCCCGCGACCCTCCACGTCGTGTCGGTGCATCACCAGGCGGTGCGCAGCCTGGGGCGGGACCTCGTGGTGGATGCCATCAGCCCCGACGACGGACTGCCCGAGGCGATTCGCGGCACGGGTCGCAATTTCCTGCTCGGACTGCAGTGGCACCCCGAGTTCCACCACCCGTCGAATCCGCAGCTGCTGGACTGCACGCCCATTCTCGAGGAATTCCTGCGCCACGTGCGCAAGCGCCGCTGGTAGGGGCATGGCGTTCCCGTTCGCCCGCTGCGCGCCATGCAATCCTTGAGTCAGCGGTTACTGGCCTAGCGAGGCCCCCGCGATTGCCAAAAGTTTCAAGATGTGGCCGAGTCCAACCGAGCGTTCCAGCACGCTGCCACCTGCGATGAGGGCGAGCCGGAAGGGGCTGGAACAATGGTCATCCTGCGCGCCGCAGGACGCGGGGTACATGGTCGGGCGAGCTTCACCCTCACTCACGGGGCGCAATGTGCATGCTACTGGCTAAGTAATGCTCAGGTTCGCCAGCGCGAGGTGGGCCATAGATTTTCCTCTTGAAAAGACGGAGCGCGGTCCCACATATTGTGACCAGTTTGCAGCCTGGAGAAGCAATGAAAATTCGAGTGAAGAGGGAGGCGGTGGCCGGTGCAGTCGCCTCCACGCCCGGCCATATTTCGCTTCCTCTGCGAGAGCAGACAGCCTCTCGAACAGAGCGAGGCTCGATGAAGATGACTTCGCTGACTCCCATCGGTTCGCCGCTGGCGATCTTCCCGTCGATCGTGCGTTATCCGGAGTTTCGTGATGGCGCGACCAATCGTGGCGTAGGCAAAACCTAAACGCGGGCGTCCGCAATAGCGCGTTACTCTGCCGGGGATGCCTCGCGAGAGGGGCCGGCCAACCTTTCGATTGGAGCTTGCCGGACTCCAAGCCGTCGCGCCAACCCTGGGAGGTCGCGATGCCGCAAGAGGAGCACGCCGTTCGCCCTGGCTAGCTGCTCCGCGGCCGAGGTGAACCCATTCGGCGCCACGCATACCGCTGCGGCGCATCCATAGATCGCCTTGCCGGCGACGACCTGCTGCACGGCGGCGTTGCCGACGCGTTTGCGGTATTGCTTGATCTGGATGGCCACTTTCACCGGGGCGAGCTCTGCGACGATGTCGACGCCGTG
>DAIDHU010000035.1 GCA_027451915.1 Thiomonas sp.
CCTGCAGGAAGCGGAATTGGTGCAGGTTCATGGTGATGGCGAGCGCTGCGGCCCCGCGTCAGTGGCGCTGCACGCGCCAGAGGAAAAAGCCCAGGGCCCCGCTGCCGTAGAGCAGGTAGGGCAGGGCGACAGCCAGCCACACGGGCCAGTTCGCGACCAGTCCGAGGCGCGACGCCAGGGTGTTGAGCAGGATGAAGCTGACCCCCAGCATGATGCCCGCGAACACCTTCCAGCTGATCTGGCCGGAGCGCGCATGCAGGTAGGCAAAGGGCAGCGCCAGCATCATCATGATGACCCCGCTGAGGGGATACAGCAGCTTGCGCCAGAACTCGAGTTCATCGCGCTGCACCGACTGTCCGTTGGCGCGCAGATGGGAGATGTAGCGCCACAGGTCGAACACCGACATGTCCTGCGGGCTGAGCACCAGCGCGTCCAGCATGGAGGGCGACACCGAGGTGCGCCAGTCCAGCGTGGGCTCGGTGCGGCTGCGCACGTCGCCGGCGCTGCCGGTGGGCAGGCGCACCGAGCGCACGTCGCGCAAAAGCCATGTGCCGCCGGACTGATAACGCGCGCTGGCCGCGCGCACGGTGCGCAGCAGATGCGCGGAGTCGTCGAGCACGTAGATGCGCACATCGCGCAGCTCTCCGTCGGAGCCCACGCTGCCGATGTTGATCATCTGGTCGTCGTCGGCACCCTCGCGATTGCGCACCCAGATGCCGGCGTTGGGCGCCGTGCCGAACTGTCCCCCCGGGGCATGCGCCTGCAGCGCGGCCTGCATGCGCTGCGCGGCGGGTGCGACGAATTCGCCCAGCGCGAACACCAGCGCGGAACACAGCAAGCCGAAGCCGACCAGTTGGAGCAGGGCGACGCGCGGGCTCAGCCCGGCCATGCGCAGGATGGTGAATTCCGAGGAGGCGGCGAGCCCGGCCAGCACATACACGGTGCCCGTGATCACCGCGATGGGCAGCACGTCGTAGGCGCGGGAGGGAAGCTGCAGCGCCACCATCAGCATGGCCGCGGCGAAGCCGTGGCCGTTGTTGCTCAGCTGGTTCAGCATGTCCAGGAAGAACAGCAGGCCCAGGAACACCAGCAGCACCAGCGCGATGGCGCCCACGAGCTGGCGGAACAGGTAGCGGCGGATGGTCTGCATGCTTGCTTGCGCTCCCTCAGGCCGCGGCGCGCGGGCCCAGCGGGCGTGGCAGCAGGTCCTTGGCATGGGCCAGCGCCAGCAGCACCAGCAGCGCGGTGCCGTGCAGCACCAGCAGGCCGCTGCCCAGGTGCAGCTTGCCGGCCTCGATCCAGTGCTGCGTGGCGTTGAGAAAGTTCAGGTAGACCAGGTACACCAGCACGGCGACGATGAGTTGCAGCGCGCGTCCGGCGCGCGGATTGGTCGCCGCCAGGGGCACGGCCATGAGCACCAGCAACAGCGAGGACACCGGCACGCCGATGCGCCAGGACAGCTCGCCCTGCCAGATCGGATTGGTCGACAGGGCCAGGGTCGGGGTGTCGATCTCGCGGCTCGGCGTGTGGGCCAGGCTGACCGCGCCGGGCAGCACCCGCGCGGCCGGGCTGCTCAGCGCGGACAAGCGCACGCCCATTTCCCGGAAACCCGTGATCTGGTAGTCGGCCTGGCCCAGGGTGTGGGTGTAGCGGTGTCCATCGGACAGCATCAGGTAGCGCGAATCGTCCCGGTCGGCCAGCGCCGCCGCGCGCGCTACGGTCACGGTCTCGCGCCCGTCGGACAGGTCGCGGATGAAGATGTCGTGCGCCAGCCCCTTGGCGTCGGCGCCCTTGCCGATGAAGAACACGCGCATGCCCGAGGCCGAGCGCCGGAACTGGCCCGGCGCCGCGCGGGAGAGGTCGCTGCGCTGTTCGAAGCGCTGGCGCAGTGCGCTGTCCTGCCGGTTCGCCCAGGGCCAGGCCACCAGGGTGAGCAGGGCGATCACCGCCAGCACCGGCGCGCTGAAGCGCAGCGCCGTGCGAAAGAACTGCCCTGGCGTCGCCCCCGCTCCGGCCCAGATGACCATCTCGGAATCGCGGTGCATGCGCGAGAAACTCATCAGCACCGCGATGAACAGCGCCAGGCCGAGGATGAACTGCAGGTAGCTCAGGCAGGCCAGGCCGATGAGCAGGAACAGGTCGCGCGGGTTGGCCAGGCCCTCGGTGGCCTGGCCCAGGATGCGAATCAGCAGCAGGGTCAGCACGACCGAGAACAGCACCGTGAAACTGGCGCCGAAGTGGCGGGCCATTTCACGGCGCAGGGAACTGTCCAGCAGCATCGGGATGGGTGGTGGCGGAAAGCTGAAACCAGGTTCGCGCCCTTCGACGGCGGGGCTTCGGGCCGGCGCGGCGGGCCTGGGGCCCGGCCCCGGCGCCGGTTCGCTGCCCGGTGGCGAGACACGGGGCCTGCGCAGGTGGAATAATGGGCCAAGCCACGTCAGGAGCCCTCATGGAATTTAGCATAGCCCCCCTGAAAGCCTTGTCCTCGCTTCGCAGCGATTGCCTGGTGGTATTCCTCCAGCAATCCGCCGAAGGCAGCGGCCTGGCCGATGCCGAAGCCGTCGATGCCGCCGTCGCCGAGGCGCGCCAGGACGGAGATTTCACCGGCGCGCTGGGCAACACCCTGCTGCTCGGCCGTGTGCCGGGCCTCGCGGCACGCCGCACCCTGCTGGTCGGCCTGGGCGCCGCCCCCACCGATGGGCGAGCCTGGCGCAAGGCGGCGGCCGCGGCCTGCGCGGCCCTCAAGGGCCGGGCCGCGGCGCGGGTGCACCTGGCCTGCGCCGATGGCCAGCAGCCGATGATCGAGGCCGCCGTGCGCGCCTTCGGGGATTTCGCCTACGTCTACAGTGCCACGCGCAAGCCCGACCCCGAGCCAGCCTGCCGCGTCGAGGCGGTGCAGATCCTGGCGCCCTCGCGCCAGGCGGCGCCAGCGCGCGCGCGCCTGGAGCGGGCGGCGGCGGTGCAGGCCGGTGTCGACCTGTGCCGCAACCTGGCGAACCTTCCCGGCAACCACTGCACGCCCACGCATCTGGGCAAGGTGGCGCAGGACCTGGGCAAGCGCCATCACCTGAAGGTCGAGGTGCTCGGGCGCGCCGAGATCGAGCGCGAGCGCATGGGCGCGCTGCTGGCGGTTGCGCAGGGGTCGCAGCAGCCGCCGCGTTTCATCGTGCTGCGCTACGAAGGCGCGCCGAAAAAGCAGGCGCCCCATGTGCTGGTGGGCAAGGGCGTGACCTTCGACAGCGGCGGCATCTCGCTCAAGCCCGGCGCCGACATGGACGAGATGAAATTCGACATGTCCGGCGCGGCCTCCGTGCTCGGCGCCTTCGAGGCGATCGCGCGCCTGCGTCCCGCGATCAACCTGGTGGGCCTGATTCCCGCCACCGAGAACCTGCCCGGCGGCACCGCCGTCAAGCCCGGCGACGTGGTGACCAGCCGATCCGGCCAGACCATCGAGATTCTCAACACCGATGCCGAGGGGCGCCTGATCCTGTGCGACGCGCTGAACTACGCCGAGCGCTTCAAGCCCGCCAGCGTGGTCGACATCGCCACCCTCACCGGGGCCTGCGTGATCGCGCTGGGCCATGTCAACAGCGGGCTGTTCAGCCCCGACGACGCGCTGGCCGAGGCGCTGCTGGAGGCCGGACGCCAGACCCAGGATCCCTGCTGGCGCATGCCGCTGGGCGAGGATTACGCCGAGGGGCTGCGTTCGCGCTTCGCCGACGTCGCCAACATCGCCGGGCGCGCCGGCGGCAGCGTCACCGCCGCCTGTTTCCTGCAGCGGTTCACCAAGGCCTATCGCTGGGCGCACCTGGACATCGCCGGGACCGCCTGGAAAAGCGGCGCCGACAAGGGCGCCACCGGACGCCCGGTTCCACTTCTCGTGCACTACCTGCTGGCACAGGAGCAGGGCGCGGCGCAGCGATGAGGGCAGGGGCGTGAGCGGGTCCCGGGTCGAGTTCCGCGTCGGCGTGGCCGACCCGCTGGGCTATTGCTGCGGGCTGCTGCGCGCCGCCGACTCCAAGGGCGCGCGCACCGTGGTGTGCGCGCCCCCGGCGTGGATCGACGAACTCGACCAGCGCCTGTGGACCTTCTCCCAGCTCGATTTCCTGGCCCATTGCCGGGTGGGGGATGCGCTGGAGGCGCGCAGCCCCATCGTGCTCAGCGAAGGCGCCGACGTGCGCGCTCTGCAGGGCCGCGACTGCCTGGTCAACCTGGGCACCCAGGAGGTGCTGGGCTGGCAGCAACTGCCGCGGGTGATCGAACTGGTCGGATCCGACCCGCAGGCCAAGGCGGCGGCGCGGCAGCGTTTCCGCAGCTATCGCGCAGCGGGCTGCGAGCCCCACAACGTGGAGCCTTGACATGGACACCGGGCGGCGCCTTCCCGTGTTGACCGAGATCCTCGAGCTGCCGCCCGGCAGGCCGGCGGCGCAGGCCGAGCCGGCCCCGGCGAGCCGCGTGGTCGGGTCGCTGGCGGCCATCCATCCCGCGGCCGGCGCGGCGACGGCTGCGCCGGTGCAGACCGCGCCGCAGCAGGCCGGCCTGGCCG
>DAIDHU010000036.1 GCA_027451915.1 Thiomonas sp.
TGTGGCCCTCGTCGTTCAGAATCTCGGACAACAAGTCGCGTATGCCGATCTCGTCGTCCACCACAAGGATGCTTGCCATAGGCCAAGGTATTCCGATGTTTGCCGTCAGTCCCCGCTGGCCGGCGGGGTTGCCATAGCGGGAAATATAAGGGATACGCGGGCCCCGCTCGTTGCCCCTGGCGTGCCCAGATTTTGCACCTCCACGCGGGCATGGTGCTCTTCGGCGATTTTTTTCACTACCGCGAGGCCCAGTCCGGTGCCGCGCGGCTTGGTGGTCACATAAGGCTCGAAGGCCCGCGCCAGCACCTTGTCGCTGAAGCCGGGCCCGGTATCGCTGACCGACAGACGCACGCGTTGCGTCCCGCTGCTTCCCGAGCGGTAGGTGTCGGTGCGGATGGTCACCCCGCCCTGCTCCTGCCCCGCGATGGCATCCAGCGCATTTTGCACCAGGTTATGCAAAACCTGCCGCAACTGCGCCGCATCGCCCTCGATGGTCGGCAGCGAGGCGCCCAGTTCGGCGTGCACATGCGAGGACTGCGCGGCATACAGGTTGAGCACGTCGCCCACCAGAACGTTCAGGTCCATGGGCTCCACGTGGGTCACGGGCGTGCGCGCGTAATCGCGGAATTCGTCGACCATGCGGCGCATGGCGGTGACCTGGTTGACGATGGTGCCGGTGGCCCGGGTCAGCATGTCGCGGTCGGGCCCGCTCAGGCGGGACTCGAGCTTCATCTGCAGTCGTTCGGCCGAAAGCTGGATGGGGGTCAAGGGGTTCTTGATCTCGTGCGCCAGGCGTCGCGCGACCTCTCCCCAGGCCAGCGAGCGCTGGGCGGAGATGAGTTCGCTGATGTCGTCGAACACCACCACCGCGGCGCCCTGGCCGGGCAGCAGCAGGCGCGCGCCACGCACCAGCAGGGTCACGGCCGTGTCGCTGCCGGGTGGGGTGTAGTCCAGCTGGCGCAGCCAGTGATCGCCGCTGCCGGCGCCGAGTTCGTGGAAGGCGGTCTGGATCTCGGCGGCGAAGCCCTGCAGGCCCTCGACGCTGGCGATGGCCTGGCCGATGGAGCCTTGCACCGCCACGCGCAGCACGCGCGTGGCGCTGGGGTTGGCCAGCGTCAGGCGCAGACTGTCGTCGAGCACCAGCACGCCGGCCGACAGATTGTCCAGCACGCTTTGCAGGTAGGCGCGCGAAGCCTCCAGCGCCTGCCGGCTGGCCTCGGCCTGCTGGCGCGCGTCGGCGAGCTGCGCGGTCATCGCATTGAAGGAGCGGGTCAGCGTGCCCAGCTCGTCGCCGGAGCGCGCCTCGGGGCGCTGGCGAAGGTCTCCGCCGGCGACCGCGCGCATGCCGTCGGCCAGCAGCAGCAAGGGGCTCGCGAGCTGGTTGCCCAGCAACACCGCCAGCAGCACCGCGGCAAACACGGTCAGGAACAGCGTGAGGGTCAGGGTCGAGATATACATGCGCCGCAGGCCGTCGCGGCCGAGCGCGCGTTCCTGGTATTCGGCATAGGCCCGCTGTACCTCCAGCGCGCTGCGCGAGATGGCGTTGGGCACGTTCTGCACCAGCAGCAGATAGCGCTGGTGCCCGGGCAGCAGCAGCGAGCGCGTGGGCAGCGGAATCACCACCCGCAGGCGCAGCTGGCTGCTTGCGCTGGCCACGCCGTCCTCGCCTCCCTCGACGCTGGCGAGCTGGCCCATCAGGCGCAGCTGGCGCATGGCCTCGGCGCCCGGAAGGTCGGGCACCAGCGCGAAGGGGTTGCCCCCGGCGCTGGCCACGACATTGCCGTTGCCGTCGAACACCGTGGCCTGCTCCAGGCTGAGTTGCTGCAGCAGCTGCTCCAGCGCCACGGGCTCGACGTCGCCGCGGGCGTCGACGAGCTGGGGCGCCACGTTGCGGGCCTTGACGCTGAGGTCGCCCAGCAGCACGTTCAGCGTGGTGCGCCCCAGGTTCAGGCCGGAGGTCAGCGCCCGCTCGACCTTCACGTCGAACCAGGTCTCGATGCTGCGCGCGACGAACTGGTAGGACACGACGTAGATCACCAACCCGGGCAGCACGCCCACCAGGGTGAACACCGCCGCCAGCTTGAACAGCAGCCGGCTGCCGAAGCGGCGCCTGCGCAGGCGCCACAGCAGGCGCGAGGACAGCCCCAGGATCAGCAGCAGCAGCAGCGCGGCCGCCGCGATGTTGATCCAG
>DAIDHU010000037.1 GCA_027451915.1 Thiomonas sp.
CGGACCGACGGTCCCCGACCTGCAAGGCCTCTACGCGGATTCCTTTCCGGCCTACGCGGCCTGGAGACAGACCCATCCGTCGCTGTCGCTAGACGCCCCGGTCGAGGTTCGAAGCGCGAGCATCGTCGCGTATCTGGGCGGCCACATGGGCGCGTTCTCGGGATCAGCCTATGTGCCGGCGCTGGTTCCCGGCGGCGTCGATCTGGCCCGCCTGAACGTCACCCCCTGATCCGGGCCCGAGTGCCCTCGCCCGCGCGGGCCTCGCCGAGGCGCCGCGGGCCCACGCCGAACGACTCCCGCCATGAATTCCTCCCCGAGCATCCGTACCTTCCTGTTCTCGGCCTCGCTGGGCCTGCCGCTGCTGGTGGCGGCCTGCGGAGGCGGGGGTGGCTCCACTTCGTCCACCAGCAGCGCCACGACCACCTCCAACCAGTTGGCCATCACCGTGGAGCAGAACCCCGACGTGACCGCCATCGAGCCGACCACGGTCACGACCGACGTCCCCTACGCCACCGTGACCGTGTGCGACGCCTCGAACAACTGCCAGAGCATCCCCCACGTGACCGTGGATACCGGCTCCTACGGCCTGCGACTGCTGCAAAGCGCGCTCACCTCGGTGAACTTACCGCTGGATACCACCTCGTCGGGCCAGGACCTCGCCGAATGCGAGATTTTCGGCAGCGGCTACACCTGGGGCGGCGTCGCCCACGCCGTGATCAAGCTGGCCGGGGAAACCACCTCCTCGATCCCCATCGAGATCATCGGTGCCCCGGGCCTGCCGTCCGCTCCGGCCGCCTGCACCGCCAAGGACCCCACCGACGCAGGCAGCATCTCGGTGATTCACTCCAATGGCATCCTGGGCGTCGGCCCCATGATCGCCGACAGAGGCGACTATTTCAGCTGCACCTCGAGCGCTTGCACCCCGCTGAGCGGGAGCTCGACGCCGGCCACCTCGGCGATGGTGTCCAACCCGGTGGCCTTTTTCTCCAGCTCCGACACCAACGGCATCGTGTTCCAGCTTCCGGCCGTGTCGGCCAGCGGCGCGGCCGCGACCTCGGGCACCGTCACCTTCGGCGTGGGCACGCAATCCGACAACTCCATCAGCGGCTATACGGTCATTCCACTGGACAACGTGGGCCACCTGATGGTGCAGGTCGGAGGCAAGAGCTATGTGTCGTCCTACCTCGACAGCGGCTCCAGCCTGTATGTGGCGCCCTTCAACGTCCCCTACAACACCTCCACCGACTATTTCTCGCCCAGCTCGCTGCAGCAGATTCCCATCGTGCTGACGAGCAACAGCGGATCCAGCACCAGCTCCTACAGCTCGTCGGTGGATCTGGCATCCCCCGCGTCCCTGAGTCTGAGCCCGAGCCTGGTGGCCTTCGACGACATCGGCATCTACTCGACCAGCACCACCACCGTGGACCTGGGCCTGCCGTTCTTTTTCGGCAAGACCATCGCCTATGTCTTCAATGGCATGTCGAGCAGCGCCGGCACCGGCCCCCTGAACGCCATCGCGCCCTGAGCCCGGGGCGCGGCGCCGGCTCAGGCTGCTTGCGCGGCGCGCGGCCAGGCCAGCACCTCGTGCTCGGCAAGCCGCAGCCGCACGGGCACGCCGGGGCCGAGCGCGCGGGCTTCGACCTCGCTCCAGCTCGCCCCCAGCCACAGCAGCGCCTGGGCGCATCGCACCCCCAGCAGCGCGTGCCCGGCCTGCGCGATCAACTGCTCGACGGTGCCGGACAGGAGCTGGGGCAGCGCGCGTTCCTGCGCGACGGCGCCTTGTTCGAGCGGCGTGGCACCGGCCAGGCGCAGACTCTCGGCGCCCACCGCCCAGTCCACCACGGTGCCCGGGCGCGTCCCCGCGGGCAGGGCCGCGCGCAGCTGCCTGCCCCCCTGTTCCCAGTCCAGCAGCCCGATGCCGTCGGCGCCCGGCGCCGCCTGCACGCGCGCATGGAAACGGTTGCGCAGGCCGAGCAGCGCGGCCGCAAGCGCGCTCGCCGGACGCGCGAAGACTTCCCGCGGCGGGCCTTGCTGCAAGATCCTGCGCGCGCCCAGCAACACCACCCAGTCGGCCATCGCCGCGACATGGGCGTCATGCGTGGCCGCCAGGGCGGGCATGTCCAGCGCATGCATGCGGGCGACCAGCTCGGCCAGCACCTCCTCGCGCGTGGCCGCGTCCAGCGCCGACGTGGGTTCATCCAGCAACAGCAGGCGCGGGCGGCGCGCCAGCGCCCGCGCCAGCGCCACCCGCTGCTGCTGCCCCCCCGACAACTGCGCGGGCCTGCGCTGGGCCCATTGCGACAGCCCCACCGCATCCAGGAGTTCGAGGGCCTGCGCGCGGTGTCCGGCCAGCGAACCGCCCAGCGCGTAGGCCACGTTCTCCCAGGCGCGCATATGGGGAAACAGAGCGTAGCCCTGCGGCAGATAGCCCACCGGACGTTGCTGCGGGGGCAGCGAGCCGAAGGGTTCGCCGCGGCTGGGCACCAGCCCGGCCAGCGCCTTCAGCGTGGTGCTCTTGCCCTCGCCACTGGCGCCCAGAAGCGCCGTGAAGCCGCGCAGCTCGAAGGCCAGGCGCAAGGCCAGGGGCTGGCGAATCTCCAGTCGCACCTTCATGCGCGAACCCCGGCCCGGCGTGACCACAGGCCACCGAGCAGCGGCAGCGGCAGGCCCACGGCGAAGAACAGCCACAGCAACGGGTACACCGCCGACATGCCCGTATCCTGCAGGTTCACCCACAGGCGCACCGGGATGCCCTGCGGGTAATAGGCCACGATCAGCACCACGCCGAATTCACCCAGCGCACGCACCCACGCCAGCGCCAGCGCCGCGCCCAGACCCAGCCCGGCCAGCGGAAGCGTGATGCGCACGAAGGTGCGGCTCGCCGACTGCCCCAGGCTCATCGACATCTGCTCCAGCTCCCGCGGCACCCCTTCGAAGGCCGCGCGCGCCGCCACGATGAAATAGGGGGCGCTGGCATAGACCTGCGCCAGCACGAAGGCCGCGGGCGTATTGGTCAGCACCAGCCCCGCATGGCCCAGCGGGCGCCCCAGCCAGCCGTAGGGTCCGAAACTGATGCTCAGCAACAGGCCCATGGCCAGCGGCGGGGTCAGCAGCGGCAGCAGCACCAGGATGTCGCAGAGCCACTTGCCGGGGAACTCGCGCCGCGCCAGCAACCAGGCCGCCGGCGTGCCCAGCAGCGCCACCACCACCATGGCCAGCGCCGTGTAGACCAGCGAGGTGCTGACAGCCGCCGCGTCTCCGGGCTGCAGATGCAGGCCTGGCCAGGGCGTGCTCAGCACCAGCCCGGCGAAAGGCAGGGCCAGCGTGGCCAGCGCGGCCAGGCCCAGCGCGGCCACGACCAGGGCGCGGCGCGGAGTGGACGCGGAAAAACGGGACTGGAGGGGACTCACGTCGGAGCAGCTGCCGCGGCGAGCGGCCTGGCCATGGAAACCCCGGCCATCATAAGCAAGCCAGGCCGCGCCGGGGCCGGGCGCGGCCGCCACTCAGTCGCCGGCGCATAGATCGATTCCGCGGGTCTCGGGAAGCAGCAGCATGCCGACCAGAAAACTCCCCGCGGCCACGATCACCGGATACCACAGGCCATGGTAGATGCCGCCGTCGTGCGCCACCAGCGCGAAGGCCACCGTCGGCACCATGCCTCCGAACCAGCCGTTCCCCAGGTTGTAGGGCAGGCCCATCGAGGTGTAGCGGATGCGCGTGGGAAACAGCTCCACCAGGCTGGCCGCGATGGGTCCGTAGACCAGCGCCACATCGGCCACCAGCAGGGTCAGGATCACCACCACCAGCGGGCGGTTGACCTGACTCGGATCCGCGTGTCGAGGGTAGCCCGCGGCGCTCACCGCATCGCGCAGGGCCTGGCGCAGCGCTTGCTGGCGCTGCGCCAGTTCCACCTCGGACATGCCCCCCGCATTGAAGGCCGCCACGCTGCGCGCGCCGACCTCGATGCGCGCGGTGCCCCGCGCGTCCCGGCGCCGGTAGTCGACCGCCACGTCGCTCAGCGCCTGCTTGGCGATGTCGCAGGAATGGGTGAAGGGCCTTGCGCCGTCGGAGCGCAAGGGGAAGGAGCAATCGGCGGGATCGGCCAGCAGCACCACCGGGTGGCGCGCCATGGCCCGCGCCAGCGCGGGATTGGCGGCTGCCGTGAGGGCGTGGAACATGGGGAAGTAGCCCAGCGCCGCCAGCAGACAGCCCGAAAGCATCACCGGGCGCCGCCCCACGCGATCGGACAGGCGCCCGAACAGCCAGAACAGCGGAATCGCCAGCACCAGCGAGATGCCGATGAGCACGCCGGCCAGTCCGCCGTCGACCTTGAGCGTGTGGGTCAGGAACACCAGCACGTAGAACTGGCCCGTGTACCAGATCACCCCCTGGCCCGCCGTCATGCCGAACAGCGCCACCATCACGCGCCGGAGATTGGGCCCGCGCCCCAGGGCCTCCGACAACGGCGCCTTGGACGTGCGCCCGGCGCGCCGGATGCGCACGAAGGCCGGTGACTCGTTCAGGCGCAGGCGCATCCAGACCGACACCGCCAGCAGCGCGCTGGAGGCCAGGAAAGGCAGGCGCCAGCCCCAGGCGGCGAAGGCCTGGTCACCCAGCACACGGCGCAGCCCCACGTTGACCAGCAGGGAGAACAGCAGACCCAGGGTTGCGGTGGTCTGCAGCCAGGAGGTGTAGGCCCCCCGTGCCTGGCGCGGCGCGTATTCGCCCACGTAGGTGGCGGCCCCCCCGTACTCCCCGCCCAGCGCCAGGCCCTGCAGCAGTCGCAGCGCCACCAGGATCAGCGGCGCGGCCACGCCAATGCTGGCGTAGCCGGGCAGCAGCCCCACGATGAAAGTGGACAGCCCCATCAACAGGATGGTCACGAGAAAGGTGTACTTGCGTCCGATGAGATCGCCCAGCCTGCCGAACAGCAGCGCGCCGAAGGGACGCACCAGGAAGCCCGAGGCGAAGGCCAGCAGGGCGAAGATGAAGGCCGAACCCCGGTCCAGCCCGGCGAAGAACTCGTCGCCGATGATCCCGGCCAGGGAGCCGTACAGATAGAAGTCGTACCACTCGAACACCGTGCCCAGCGCCGAGGCCACGAGCACGCGGCGCTGCTCCGGGCTCAGCGCATGCGGCGCGGGAAGTGGCGGGGACATGGAGGGATTCAAACGCCCCACACCACCGGAGTGTCGGCTTCCAGGCTGCGCTTGAGCAGCTGCACGAAAGGCCAGGCCCGCTGGCGCAGCGTGACAGCCTGGCCCGAGGCCGGGGCGCCGCCCTGCGCGGCGGGGTCGCCGCCGCGCGCGCGCTCGTCCTCGTCCACCGCCGCCTGCAGGGCGGCGATGGCACGCGCCATGTCGGCCGGCTCGATGATGCCCTGCGGGCCCGGCTGCTTGCCGATGATGCCCAGGATGCGCTCGGCGGGCCCCTGGTTCATGAACAGGTCGGAATCGGCGCGGGAACGGAACTTGTACATCATGGCTCGAGGCGGCGCTGCCGCGGCTGGGAATGCATGTGCGCAGCATAAAGGCCTTGCGCCCCGGCAACCAGCGGCGCCGACCCGGACATGCGGTCCGGCTTCATGCCCACGCACCCTTGTCGGGATCCAGGGAACCCGCGGGCCGCGCTGACGCCGCCGCCGATGCGCCCTAAGGTGCGCCCAGGGCATGCGCCCGACCCAAGCCCCGGCCCCACCGATGATCGATCCCCTCGTGGTCCTGCTGTCGCGCTGGCAATTCGCGGCCACCGCGCTGTACCACTTCCTGTTCGTGCCCCTCACGCTGGGGCTGGGCTTCCTGCTCGCCGCCATGGAAACCGTCTATGTGCTCGGCGGGCGCGAGCTGCACCGCCGCATGGTCGAGTTCTGGAGCAAGCTGTTCCTGGTGAACTTCGCGCTGGGCGTGGCCACCGGCCTGACCCTGGAATTCGAGTTCGGCACCAACTGGGCCTTCTATTCCACTTTCGTGGGCGACATCTTCGGCGCGCCTCTGGCCATCGAGGCGCTGATGGCCTTTTTCCTGGAATCCACCTTTGTCGGGCTCATGGTCTTCGGCTGGAAGCGCCTGAGCAGGATGCAGCACCTGGTGGTCACCTACCTGGTGGCGCTGGGCGCCAACCTGTCGGCGCTGTGGATCCTGG
>DAIDHU010000038.1 GCA_027451915.1 Thiomonas sp.
CGCCCCCCTGTTGATCCAGAACATCCGCTTTGGCCCATAAGTACGCGCCACGGACTGAGAATACGCCATGCCATCGAATGGGCGTTTGTTCCAGATCCTAGCAACAACCATTTTGCAGGCTGTGGAATTTTCCCGGCTTCGTGCAGGTTTCGTTGCAAATCACCCACGCATTGAGGGGGGTTGCAAGCGAGGCGGAGTCAAAAACTCCGCACAAAATCCGCCCGACGCGGATGTTGCACTGCAAAAATTCAACCCAGTGTGGGGTCGAGATCCAGATGGGGGCCGCCCTGCTCGGTCACTGCGCGAAGCAACAGCTCCGCGAAACCCAGGCCTTCGCGGGTATCACGCCAGCGTCCCCGGGTGAATCGGAAGTGGTAGGCGCCCGATTTGCTGGCCAGCCACAGCTCCTGCACGGGGGCCTGCAGGTTGATGATCACCTGCTCTCCGTTGTCGAGTTCCAGGTTCAGCACCGAGCCGTCGCGCCGGGAGTCCAGGTCGGCCGCATCGGCCGCGTTTTCCACGGCTCGCATCGCCTGCTCGGCGAGGTTCAGGTACTGCGATTGCGACAGATCGTCCATGGGGCCACTGATACACTGAATTCATGCTGGGAATTTCCATTTTAGGTGCTTCGCAGGGCCCGCGAGTCGCGAGGGCCCTGCGGCGCGCCCTGCTCGCGATGCTGCCGTGCGCAAGCGTGGCCCTCGCGGGTTGCGGCCAGCCCGGCCCGCTGTACCTGCCGGTGGCGCCCGCCGCGAGCGTGCCGGCTTACGCGATGCCTTCCTCCATGCCCGGCTCCGCGCCGGCCGCGCCCGGCAAGCCGGCGTCCGCGCCGGGCGCCTGAGGCGCCGTGCGCCCCATCCCGGCGGCGCCGCGCGCGATCGACCCCTTTCCCTCGTCGTCTGCTCCCATGTCCCACGCTTCCCACCTGCCCCAGGCCCTGCCCGGGCATCCCCATATCGCACGCCAGGGCGCCACGCTGATGATCGAATCGCTGCCCGCGGCCGAGCTGGCCCGGCGCTTCGGCACGCCGCTGTACGTGTACTCGCGCGCCGCCATCGAGCAGGCGGCCCGCGCCTATTCCGATGCCGCAGGGGATCGTCCGATCGCGCTGCGCTATGCCGTGAAAGCGAATTCCAGCCTGGCGATCCTGCAGTTGCTGGCCCGCCTGGGCTGGGGCTTCGACGTGGTCTCGGGCGGTGAGCTGGCTCGCGTGCTCGCCGCCGGCGCGAGCGCGGACAAGGTGGTGTTTTCCGGGGTCGGCAAGACCGACGCGGAAATCGCCGCGGCCTTGCGCGCGGGGGTGCAGTGCATCAACGTGGAATCGCTGAGCGAGGTGCAGCGGGTGAACCGGGTGGCCGGTGAAACCGGCGTGTCGGCACCGGTCAGTCTGCGCATCAACCCCGATGTCGACCCCCGCACCCATCCCTACATCTCCACCGGGCTGCGCAACAACAAGTTCGGCATCGCCCAGTCGCAGGCGCGGCAGGCCTACGCGCAATGCGCCCAGCTGCCCCATCTGCGCGTGTTGGGCATCGACGTGCACATCGGCTCGCAGATCACCGAGATCGGCCCTTACCTGGACGCGCTCGACCGCGTGCTCGATCTGGTGCACGACATCGAGCGCGACGGCGTCCGCCTGCACCACCTGGACCTGGGCGGCGGGCTGGGCATCCGCTACGCCGACGAGACCCCCCCGACCCCGGCACAGTGGATCGAGGCGCTGAGCGAGCGCCTGCAGGCGCGCGGACAGGGGCATCGCCAGGTGCTGCTCGAGCCGGGGCGCTCGGTGGTGGGCAATGCCGGCGTGCTGCTGTGCGAGGTGGTGACCCTGAAGAGCAGCCTGGAAAAGCATTTCGCGGTGGTGGACGCGGCCATGAACGACCTCATGCGCCCGGCGCTGTACGAGGCCTGGCAGCGCATCGAGCCGGCCCAGGCGCGCGACGGCGCCCAGGCGCTGCGCTACGACATCGTGGGCCCGGTATGCGAGTCGGGCGACTGGCTGGGTCGCGACAGGATGCTCGATGTGCGCGAAGGCGACGTGCTGGCCATCCTTTCGGCCGGCGCCTACGGCATGGCCATGGCCTCCAACTACAACACCCGGCCGCGCGCCGCGGAAGTGCTGGTCGACGGCGAGCGCGCACAGCTCATTCGCGAACGCGAAAGCCTGCAGGACCTGATGCGCGGGGAACGGCCCCTGGAGAACTGAGCCCGGCGGCCGCACCGCCTGCACGCGGTCGCTGGCGCCGGACTCAGGCGCGGCGCGCCCTGGCGCGCAGCGCCTGCGCCACGCGCCAGCCCAGCAGCAGGGCCAGCAGCAGCGCATACAACTTGGGGTCGGCCGTGTTGTTCTTGGCCAGCTTGCCCCACCAGTAGTGGAACACCGCGATGATGCCGATGGCGTAGACCAGCTTGTGCAGCGCCCGCCAGCGGGCGCCGCCGAGGCGTCGGACCATGGCGTTGGTAGAGGTCAGCGCCAGCGGCGTCATCAGCAGCAAGGCGCTCATGCCGGCCAGCACGAAGGGGTGGCGAACCACGTCCTGCAGCACTTCGGCCAGACTGAAATCGTTCACCAGGCCGAGGTAGCTGGTGAAATGCAGCAAGGCGTAGCCGAAGGCGAACAGCCCCAGCATGCGCCGCAGGCGCGCCAGTTCCACCCAGCCCGTGATCACCCGCAGGGGGGTCACCGCCAGCGTGATCATCAACATGCG
>DAIDHU010000039.1 GCA_027451915.1 Thiomonas sp.
GTCGACGTCGCCCGACAGACGCAGCTGCTGCGACTGGGGCAGGTCGAGCACCAGGCGCAGCTGGTCGGTCTCCTGCTGCACGGCATCGCCGGCCTGCTGCAGTTGCAGGCGCGCCTCGTCGAGCGCGACCTCGGCCGACAGCACGTCGCTGCGCACCACGACGCCCGCACGCCACAGGCGCGAGGCGGTGTCGAAGGCCAGCTGCGAGGCCTGCAGCGCCTGGCGTGCGACGCCGTCGAAGGCCTGCGCCGAACGCACGGCGTCGAACGCGTCGACGACCTGCTGCACGACCTTCTGACGCGCCTCGAGATTGCCCGCGCGGGCCGCGGCGAGCTGTTCGCGCGCCTGTTCGCGCAAACCGGCGATACGCCCGCCGGTGTACAGGGGCATTTCGGCCTGCAGCCCGGCGTGGAAATCATTCGCGGCAGCAGGCTGGTTCAGGTTGTCCGGCGCCAGGCCCAGCGGGCTGGCGCCGGAGTTCAGCGCCTGCAGGAACTGCCCGGCCCCGAAATCCGAGAACGTCGCGCTGCGCTGCGACAGCTTCATGCCCAGCACGTTCAGCGGGTCGTCGCTGCGCGAGACGCCCGCGTCGACTCCGAGGTGCGGCAGGCCGGCGCCGGCCGAGCGTGCCACCGACGCATCGGCCTGGGCGAGGTCGGCGGCGGCGATGCGAAGTTGCGTGTTGCGCTGCAGGGCCAGTTCCAGCGCCTGGCGCAACGACAGGCTCATGACCGGCGCGGCCTGCCCGGCTTGCGCCGGCACGCACGCCAGCCACAGCCCCGCGGCCAGCAACCACGCCGCGCAACCCCGCCCCTGCAAGCAAGACTTCATTGCCCCTCCGTTCGTGACCGGCCCGGCACAGGCCGCCCATATACCCCTGGCAGTATATAGGGAAAACCCTGTGGCTTGCTCGATGCACGGATCCCGCGCACAGGCGCCAGGCTCAGCCGCCGCGCAATCGGGCCCGCGCCTGCTGCATCGACCGATCCACATAGGCCTGGTAGAAATCGGGCTCACCCGCCCCGACCAGGCGCTCGCCCAGTTCCTGCCCGGCAGGCCCCAGGAACAGCACGGTGGGGGCCAGGCGCACCCGGTAGCGCTCGGCCAGCGCCTGGCCGTTGGTCGGCCGGCCGTCGAAATCCCGCAGGCGGTACGAAGGCACCATTTCCAGCTGCTCGACGTCGATGCCGTCGCGCACCATCCAGCGGTAGGTGCTGCGGCGCAACTGCTCGCAGTAGGCGCAGCCGGGAAGACTGAACATGAGCACCAGCGGCTGGCCGTGGCGTGCCGCCTGCGCGGCGCTCGCGCGCAGGTCGCGCGCAGCGGGCAGCGAAGTGTCGGCATGCGCCGGCGGCAGCCCCCCCGGGAAGGCCGTCACGGCCCCCGCGACCAGCGCGGCGGCGAGCAGGCCGCGCATGACCAGGCCGCGCCGCGACGCGGCTAAAGGGGTCGAAATGCCGGGCATGGCCATGTGCGGGGCGCGGGCAGGGATAATGTGGGCCATGCTATCTCCCTTCCCCGCGCAAGAGTGTTGCGCGCGATCAAGCGCGCGCGGTGCCGCTCGCCACCCGCTGCTCCCACTGCTGCAACTGCTGGCTGGAGTCGGGCTGGGCGCCGCGCTGCTCGGGTGCTCACCGGCGCTGGACTGGCGCCAGGCGGGCCCCGAGCATGTCGACCTGCTGATGGACTTCCCCTGCAAGCCGCAGAACCTGTCCCAGCCCGTGCTGCTGGCC
>DAIDHU010000040.1 GCA_027451915.1 Thiomonas sp.
AGCGGCCCAGCCCCTCGCGCATCTTCATCCTGCGCCCCATCGCGACCTCGCTGCTGATGATCGCGGTGCTGGTGGCGGGCCTGGTCGGCCTGCGCCTGCTGCCCCAGGCCCCGCTGCCCGAGGTCGACTACCCGACCATCCAGGTGACCACCCTGTACCCGGGGGCCAGCCCCGACGTGATGTCCTCCTCGGTGACCGCGCCGCTGGAGCGCCAGTTCGGGCAGATGCCCGGGCTGGGGCAGATGTGGTCGGTGAGTTCCGGGGGAGCTTCGGTGATCACCCTGCGCTTCGACCTCTCGCTGCCCCTGGACGTGGCCGAGCAGGAAGTGCAGGCGGCCATCAACGCGGCCGGCTCGCTGCTGCCCACGGACCTTCCGCAGCCGCCGGTGTACGCCAAGGTCAACCCGGCCGACGCGCCGGTGATCACCCTGGGCCTGACCTCCGGCAACCTGCCGCTGACCACCCTGTACGACCTGGCCGACACCCGCCTGAGCCAAAAACTCTCCCAGGTGCCGGGGGTGGGGCTGGTCACGCTGTCGGGGGGCCACAAGCCGGCCATCCGCATCCAGGTGGATGCGCGCGCGCTGGCCGTGCGCGGAATCGGCCTGGACGCCGTGCGCACGGCCATCGCCAACGCCAACGTGAACAGCCCCAAGGGCAGCATCGACGGCAGCCAGCAGGCCTTCAGCATCGACGCCAACGACCAGATGGGCACGCCGCAGCAATATCGCGACCTGATCATCGGCACCAGCGGCGGCGCCGCGGTGCGCCTGGGCGACGTGGCCCGGGTGAGCACCGGGGCGGAGAACGCCTGGCAGGCCGCCCTGGTCAACGGCAAGCCCGGCATCGTCATCAACGTGCAGCGCCAGCCCGGCGCCAACGTGATCCAGGTGGTCGACCAGATCCGCAGGCTGCTGCCGGCGCTGCGTGAGCAATTGCCCGAGTCCGCCAGGCTGGAGGTTCTGTCGGACCGTACCGTGACCATCCGCGCGGCGATCTCCGACGTGAGCTTCGAGCTGCTGCTTTCGGTGGTGCTGGTGGTGCTGGTGATCTTCGCCTTCCTGCGCAGCGCGCGCGCCACCTTCATTCCGGCCACCGCGGTTCCGCTGGCGCTGGTGGGCACCTTCGGGGCCATGGTGCTGCTGGGCTTTTCCATCAACACCCTGACCCTGATGGCCCTGACCATCGCCACGGGCTTCGTGGTGGATGACGCGATCGTCATGATCGAGAACGTGGCGCGGCACATCGAGCAGGGCGAACCGCCGATGCAGGCCGCCCTCAAGGGGGCCGCGCAAATCGGCTTCACCATCATCTCGCTGACCTTCTCGCTGATCGCCGTGCTGATCCCGCTGCTGTTCATGGGCGACGTGGTCGGGCGCCTGTTCCGCGAATTCGCCATCACCCTGGCGGTGGCCATCGTGATCTCCGCCGGCGTGTCGCTGAGCTTCACGCCGATGCTGTGCGCGCGCTTGCTGCGCCATGTGCCGGAAGCCGGCCAGGGGCGCTGGTTCCGCTCCTCCGGCAAGGCGCTGGACGCGCTGGCCGATGCCTACGCCCGCGCGCTGGGCTGGGTGCTGCGCCACCAGCGCGCGGTGCTGGTGGCCTCGGTCGGGCTGGTGCTGCTCACCGGGCTGCTGTACGCGCTGATGCCCAAGGGCTTTTTCCCGGTGGAGGACACCGGCTTGATCCAGGGCACGGCGGTGGCCGCGCAGGACGTGTCCTTCCGCGCCATGGAGCAGCGCCAGTCGGCGCTGGTGCGGGCCCTGCTGCGCGATCCGGCGGTGGCCAGCGTGTCGGCCGTGGCCGGCATCGACGGCACCAACACCACCATGAACAGCTCGCGCCTGCTGATCAGCCTCAAGCCGCTGGCGCAGCGCGGCGAGCGGGTGGTCGCGGTGCAGCAGGGCCTGCAGCGCCTGGCGGACGCGGTGCCCGGTATCCGGCTGTACATGCAGCCGGTGCAGGACCTGAGCATCGACGACCTGCTCAGCCGCTACACCTACCAGTTCAGCCTTTCGGCCACCAGCTCCGCCGATCTGCGCCTGGCCGTGCGGCGCCTGCTGCCGCGCCTGCGCGGCCTGCCGCAGCTGGCCGGCGTCAGCGACGACCTGCAGGACCAGGGGCTGCAGGCTTACGTGGACGTGGACCGCGCCAGCGCCGCGCGACTGGGCCTGAGCATGAGCGCCATCGACGCCGCGCTGTACGATGCCTTCGGCCAGCGTCTGGTGTCCACCGTGTTCACCCAGTCCGCGCAGTACCGCGTGGTGATGGGCGTGCACGTTCCCGAGGGCGCCGGTCTGGAGGCCTTCGACAAGGTCTACCTGAGCACTTCCACGGGGCAGCAGGTTCCGCTGCGCGCGGTGGCGCGCATCGAGCAGCGCAGCACGCCCCTGGCTCGGGACCACCTCGGGCAGTTCCCTGCCGCGCTGCTGTCCTTCGATCTGTCGCCCGGCACCTCGCTGGGGGCGGCCGTGCAGGCCATCCAGGACGCCGCGGCGAAGGCCGCGCTGCCGCCCACGGTGAGCCTGCGTTTCCAGGGGGCGGCCAGCGCCTTCCAGGCCGCGCTGTCCAACGAACTGTGGCTGCTGCTGGCCGCGGTGGCGACCATGTACATCGTGCTGGGCGTGCTGTACGAGAGCTACATCCATCCGGTGACCATCCTGTCGACCCTGCCGTCGGCCGGCATCGGCGCCTTGCTCGCGCTGATGGCCACGGGGCATGACCTCAGCGTGATCGCCATCATCGGCATCGTGCTGCTCATCGGCATCGTGCAGAAAAACGCCATCTTGATGGTCGATTTCGCGCTGGACGCCCAGCGCCGCCAGGGCATGCCGGCCGAGCAGGCCATGCTGCAGGCGGCGCGCCTGCGCCTGCGGCCCATCCTGATGACCACCTTCGCCGCGCTGTTCGGCGCGGTTCCCCTGGTGGTCGGCGGGGGCATGGGGGCCGAGTTGCGCCAGCCGCTGGGCATTTCCCTGATCGGCGGGCTGCTGTTGTCGCAATTGCTCACCCTGTTCACCACGCCGGTGATCTATCTGGGCTTCGACCGGCTGGCCGCGCGGGCCCGCGCCGGCCGGCGCCGCGACAGGCAAGCCGGGGCCGGCGCGTGAACCTCAGCGCGCCCTTCATCCGGCGCAGCGTGGGCACCACGCTGCTGGCCCTGGCCGTGCTGCTGGCGGGCATCATCGCCTTTCGCCAGCTGCCGGTCTCCCCGCTGCCCCAGGTGGACTTTCCCACCATCACGGTGCAGGCCAGCCTGGCCGGCGCCAGCCCCGAGGTCATGGCCGCCACCGTGGCCACGCCGCTGGAGCGCGCGCTGGGCACGATCTCCGGCATCAGCCAGATGACCTCCAGCAGCGACCAGGGCTCGACCCGCGTCGTGCTGCAGTTCGGCCTGTCCAAGAACATCGACGACGCGGCGCGCGAGGTGCAGGCCGCGCTCAACGCCGCGCGACCCCTGCTGCCCAGCGGCCTGGCGGGCAACCCGACCTACCGCAAGGTCAACCCCGCCGATTCGCCCATCATGATCATCGCGCTGACCTCGGCGACCCTGTCGCGCGGGCAGATGTACGACGCGGCCTCGACCATCCTGGCGCAGAAGATCTCCCAGCTTCCGGGCATCGGCCAGGTCAACGTGGGCGGCTCCGCGCTGCCGGCGGTGCGCGTCGAGCTCGACGTGCCGCGCCTGGACTCGCTGGGCCTGGGGCTGGAGCAGGTGCGACAGGCCATCGCCGCGGCCAACGTGGACGCCCCCAAGGGCGCCATCGACAGCGGCGGCCGGCGCTGGCAGATCGGCGCCAACGACCAGCTCGACCTGCCCCGGCAATACAGCCACGTGGTGGTGGCCTGGCGCAACGGGGTCGCGGTGCCCCTGTCGGACGTGGCCACGGTGAGCGAGGGCCTGCAGGACACGCAGAACGTGGGCCTGGCCGACGGCCAGCCGGCGGTGTTGCTGATCGTGTTCCGCCAGCCCGGCGCGAACATCATCCAGGCCGTGGACGGCGTGCAGGCGGCGCTTCCGCGCTTGCGGGCCTCGATTCCCGCGGCCATCGACGTGCGCGTGCTGTCGGACCGCACGACCACCATCCGCGCCTCGCTGCGCGAGGTCGAGAGCACGCTGGTGATGGCGGTGCTGCTGGTGGTGCTGGTGGTGTGGCTGTTCCTGCGCGACTGGCGCGCCACGCTGATCCCCGCGCTGGCCGTTCCGCTGTCGCTGGTGGGTACCTTCGCGGCCATGTGGCTGCTCGGGTACTCGCTGGACAACCTGTCCTTGATGGCCCTGATCGTCGCCACGGGTTTCGTGGTGGACGATGCCATCGTGGTCACCGAGAACATCTCCCGCCATGTCGAGGCCGGCATGCCGGCGCTGCAGGCGGCGCTGCGCGGAGCCCGCGAGGTGGGTTTCACCGTGCTGTCCATGAGCCTGTCGCTGGTGGCGGTGTTCCTGCCGGTGCTGTTCATGGGGGGCATCGTGGGCCGCCTGTTCCACGAATTCGCGGTGACCCTGTCGGTGGCCATTGGGATTTCCCTGCTGGTGTCGCTGACGGTCACGCCGATGCTGGCCTCGCGCTGGCTGCGGGCGCATGCGCATTCCCGGCCGCAGGCGAGGGCTTCGCGCCTGGAGCGCATCTGGGAAGGGGTGCACGACGGCTATGCCCGCAGCCTGCGCGTGGCGCTGCGCCATCCCCTGCTGATGCTGCTGGTGTTTGTCGGCAGCATCGCGCTCAGCGCCTACCTGTACGCGGTGGTGCCCAAGGGCTTTTTCCCCACCCAGGACACCGGACTGCTGCTGGGCCATGTATCGGCCGATCAATCCAGCTCCTTCCAGTCCATGAGCCGCCGACTGGGCAGCATCGAGCGGATCGTGCGCCGCAATCCGGCCGTGCAGGACGTGATGGCCTTTTCCAGCAGCGGCGACGGCGCCTTCCTGTACATGCAGCTCAAGCCCATTTCCGAGCGCGTGGGGGTGCAGCAGGTGATGATGCAACTGCACGCGGCCCTGTCCCGGCTGGGTGGGGTGCAGGTTTTCCTGTTTCCCGGGCAGGACATCCATGTCGGAGGCCGACCGGCGCAGGCCACCTACGAATACACGCTGCAGTCCAACGACCTGGAGACCCTGTTGCAATGGGAGCCCCGGTTGCTGGCGGCCTTCCAGCACCTTTCCGGCCTGAACAACGTCAACAGCGACCAGCAGGCCTCGGGCCTGGAGCTGCGCCTGGCCATCGACCGCACGGCGGCGGCTCGTCTGGGCATTCCCATCGCCACCATCGACGCCACCCTCAACGATGCCTTCGGGCAGCGCCTGATCTCCACCATCTACGCGCCGCTGAACCAGTATCGGGTGGTCATGGAGGCCGCGCCCCAATGGCGTCGCGACCGCGCCGCACTGCAGCGCCTGCACGTGGTGGCGCCGTCCGGAGCGGTGGTGCCCCTGTCGCAGCTCGTGCACTACCAGCTCGGCAACACGCCGCTTTCGGTGAACCACCAGGGGCTGTTCGCGTCCTCCACCCTGTTTTTCAACCTCGACCCCGGGGTCACGCTCAGCCAGGCCCAGACGCGCATCCAGCAGGCGCTGGCGCGGATCCAGCTGCCCGCGGGCATCCACGGGGGCTTCCAGGGCACCGCCCAGGTGTTCGCGCAGACCCTGCACGACCAGCCGCTGTTCATCCTGGCGGCGATCTTCGCCATCTACATCGTGCTGGGCATGCTGTATGAAAGCACCCTGCACCCTCTGACCATCCTGTCCACGCTGCCGCCGGCCGGGGTCGGCGCGGTGCTGGCGCTGATGCTGTTCCACACGGAGTTCTCGATCATCGCGCTGATCGGCGTGTTCCTGCTCATCGGCATTGTCAAGAAGAACGCCATCCTGATGGTGGACTTCGCGCTGCAGGCCGAGCGCGACCTGGGGCTGGATCCGCGCGAGGCCATCTACATGGCCGCCACGCTGCGCCTGCGCCCGATTCTCATGACCACCATGGCGGCGCTGTTCACGGCACTTCCGCTGGCCCTGGTCACCGGCAACGGCGCCGAACTGCGCCAGCCCCTGGGCATCGCCATCGCCGGCGGCCTGCTGGTCAGCCAGGCGCTGACCTTGTACACCACCCCGGTGATCTACCTGGAGCTCGACCGGTTGCGCCGCTGGACCCTGCGCAGCCTGGGCCGCAGCGATCGTCCG
>DAIDHU010000041.1 GCA_027451915.1 Thiomonas sp.
GGCCTGCTCGCGGGTGGCGATCGCCGCCAGCGCGACCGAGGCGACCCGCGCGGTGAGTGAGTCGGCGCGCGAGGTCAGCACGATGGGCACGCGCGCTCCCAGCACCAGCCCGGCGCACTCGCCGCCGCCGACGTAGACAAAGCTCTTGTAGAGCATGTTGCCCGCGTTGAGATCGGGCACGACCATGAGATCGAAATCCCCGGCGTGCCCGGATTCGATGTGCTTGGTGCGCGCCGCCTGGGCGGAAAAGGCATTGTCGAATCCCAGCGGGCCTTCGATGCCGGCGTCGCCCCAGCGCCCCTCGCGCCCCAGGCGCACGAGTTCCTGCGCGTCCACGGTCGCCGCGATCGCCGGGTTCACCGTTTCCACCGCGGCCACGACGGCGGCGGAGGGATGCTGCACCCCGATGCGCCGCAGCAGGTCCAGCGCGTTGCCGACGATGTCGAGCTTGGATTTCAGGTCGGGGGCGATGTTCACCACGCAATCGGCCAGGGCCAGCAGCTTGTGGTAGCGAGGCAGGTCGAACACGAAGGCGTGGCTGATGCGCGTGCTCGAGCGCAGGCCCCTGTCCCGGTGCACCACCGCGGACATCAGCTCGTCGGTGTGCAGCGAGCCCTTCATCAGCGCGCGCAGGGTGCCGTCGCGCGCCAGCTCGACCGCGCGTGCCGCGGCAGCGGCCGCGGCGGCCTCGGTATCCACGATCTCGAAGTCCTGCGCGCGCACGCCGGCCTGCTCGGCGGCGGCCTCGATGAGGCGCCGGTTGCCCACCAGCAGAGGCTGGGCGACCCCCTGTTCGACAATGCGCCGCGCTGCCTGCAAGGCCAGCGCGTCGCAAGGGTGCACCAGCCCGATGCGCGCCGGCTCCCGCGAAGCGATGAGCCGCGCGCGCTCGATCAGCTGCTGCAGGCGCGGGAACTCCGGCGACTTCACACGTAGTCCTTGTACTTGTCGAGCAGGCGCACGGGCTTGCTCAGGGCGTCGCGCCGGAAGGGGTCGCCCAGTTCGCGGGTGCACATGATCTCGATCACGCAGGTCTTGCGCTGGTTCATCTGCATGTCCACCGCCCGCTTCAGGGCAGCGCCCACGTCCTCGATGCGGTCGACCACGATGGCCTCCGAGCCCATCGCGCGCGCGATGCCGGCGAAGCTCTGGCTTTCCAGCTCGCCCGCCACGAAGCGGCGGTTGTAGAAGTCCACCTGGTTCTTCTTCTCCGCGCCCCATTGCCGGTTGTGGAACACCACCGCGGTGACCGGGATGTCGTGGCGCACGCAGGTCATGATTTCCACCATGCTCATGCCCCAGGCCCCGTCGCCCGCATAGGCGATGGCCGGGCGATCCGGCGCCGCCAGCTTGGCGCCGATGATGGTCGGCAGCGCGTAGCCGCAGTTGCCGAAGCTCATGGGCGCGAAAAAGCTGCGGGGCTCCTCGAAGCGCAGGTAGCTGTTGGCCACCGAGTTGATATTGCCGATGTCGGTGGACACCATGGCGCGCGCCGGCATGGCCTTTTCAAGCTCCCGAAGCACCTGGCGCGGATGCAGGTATTCACCGCCGCTGAAGGGCTTTTCCTGCCGGGCCTCCTCGATCATGTCCAGGCTGTAGGCGTCGCGCTCGTGGGTCCAGCCGTCGAGTTCCTTCTCCCAGGCGGCCTTCTCGGTGCGGATGGTTTCGGCGCGCTGAGCCTTGCTGGCGTCGCAGGCCAGGCTGCGGCCCTGCAGGCGCTGGGTGATGGCCCTGGCGGCGGCCTTGGCGTCGCCGCAAATGCCCACGGTGATTTTTTTCACCAGGCCCAGGTTGGTGTGGTCGGCCTCGACCTGGATGATCTTGGCATTCTTCGGCCAATAGTCCATGCCATGCTGGGGCAAGGTGCCGAAGGGGCCCATGCGCGAGCCCAGCGCCACCACCACGTCGGCCTGAGCGATGAGTTTCATGGCCGCCTTGGAACCCTGGTAGCCCAGCGGGCCCGCCCACAGCGGATGGCTGGCGGGGAAGGCGTCGTTGCGCAGGTAGCCGGTGACCACCGGCGCGCCCAGGCGTTCGGCCAGTTGCCGGCATTCCTCGACCGCGTCGCCCATGACCACGCCACCGCCCGCCAGGATCACCGGGAAGCTGGCCTGGGCCAGCAGTTCGGCCGCGTCGTTCAGGCTCTGCTCGCCGCCGGCGCCACGCTCCACGCGGATCGGGCGCGGGATTTCGCACTGGATTTCGCCATAGAAATAGTCGCGCGGAATGTTCAGCTGGGTCGGGCCCATTTCGCTCATCGCCCGATCGAAGCAGCGGGCGGTGAATTCCGCCATGCGCTTGGGGTTCACCACGTGAGCCTGGTACCGGGTGAACTCCTGGAACATGGGCAACTGGTTGGCTTCCTGGAATCCGCCCAGGCCGATGCCCATGGTGCCGGTCTCGGGCGTGACGATCACCACCGGGCTGTGCGCCCAGTAGGCGGCGGCGATGGCGGTCACGCAGTTGCTGATGCCCGGGCCGTTCTGGCCGATCACCACGCCGTGGCGTCCGCTGACGCGGGCATAGCCGTCGGCCATGTGCGCGGCGCCCTGCTCGTGCACCACGGGGATCAGCCGGATGCCGGCCGGGGCGAAGATGTCCATCGCATCCATGAAGGCCGAGCCCATGATGCCGAAGATGTCCGTCACTCCGTTGGCGACCAGGGTTTCGACAAAGGCTTCGGAGGGGGTCATCTTTTGCACGCCGGTGACGACTTTGCGGGTGTCGGCGGGAGGGGTCTGGCTCATGGCGGGAAGTCTCCGGTGGGAACAGGAAGCAGGGAAATCGCAAAAAACGGGACGCTGCATTCCATTGAGATGGGCGAACTATAGGATCGGCCACTGCCTGCGTCAACAGAGAATTCCGGATTCCGGTATATGATGTTTCAAAAATCGAAATCTCAACCCCCGCCCCACGAGATGCAAGGCCCATGAAAACCCTTGAAATCCCGCCCCCCCTGCAAGGCGCGGGCGGCGGCGCCGACACCCCCCTGACCAGGCTGTTCGGGCTGCTGGAGGCGGTGGCCGAGCGCGATCAGCCGTTCACCCTGCAGTCGATGGCCGCGGAGCTGGGGCTGCCCAAGCCCACCGTGCACCGGCTGCTGGCCCAACTCGAGCAGGCCGCCCTGCTGCAGCGCCAGGGCGACGCGCGGCATTACGCCGCCGGGCTGCGCCTGCGCCGGCTGGCCGAGAAGCTCATGCTCAACGACAGCTTCAACGGGGCGCGCCGCATGGTGCTGCGCTCGGTGGTGCAGGAGCTCGGCGAGAGCTGCAACATCACCGCGCTGGCGGGCAGCGAGGTCGTGTACCTGGATCGGGTCGAGACCGCTGCCCCGCTGCGCTTCTATCTGCATCCGGGCTCGAGGGTTCCCGTGCATTGCTCGGCCAGCGGCAAGTTGATGCTGGCGCAGATGAAGCCCGCGCAGCGCAGGCGCCTCCTGGGTCATGTGCCGCTGGACGCCTACACCGGCGCCACGATCACCGATCCGGGCGCCCTCGAGCAGGAGCTCGAGCAGGTGCGCGAGCAGGGCTACGCACTGGACCGGGAGGAATTCCTGCCCGGACTGTTGTGCGTGGCCGTGAGCGTGCCGGCCGAGCCCGGGCGCCTTTCCAACCTGTGCGTGGCGGTGCAGGCGCCGGTGATGCGCCTGAGCCCCGAGCGCGCGCCCCAGGTGCTGCCGGCGCTGCGCCGCGCGGCCGAGGCGCTGGCGCGCATCGAGTCCGATGCCATGCCACGCGCGCAACGAGCCTGAACACTCCAGACCCATCCCGATCCGCCATGACCGACCTCAACGACCTTCGGCCCGAGCGCATGCTCGGAGTGCGCGAAACCTTCGGCATCGACTCCGACCTCCAGGTGCCGGCCTTCGCCGAGCGTGACGACCATGTCCCCGAGGTGGACGAGGCCTATCGCTTCCATCCCGACGTGACCCTGGCGCTGCTGGCCGGATTCCGGCGCAACCGGCGCGTGCTGGTGCAGGGACTGCACGGCACGGGGAAGTCCACCCACATCGAGCAGGTCGCCGCGCGCCTGAACTGGCCCTGCGTGCGGGTGAACCTGGATGCGCACATCAGCCGCCTGGATCTCGTGGGCAAGGACGCGGTGGTGCTGCGAGACGGCGCGCAGGTCACCGAATTCCAGGAAGGCATCGTGCCCTGGGCGCTGCAGCGTCCGGTGGCGCTGGTGTTCGACGAGTACGACGCGGGGCGGCCGGACGTGATGTTCGTCATCCAGCGCATCCTGGAGCGCGACGGCAAGTTCACGCTCACCGACCAGAACCGCGTGCTCAGCCCGCATCCGCACTTTCGCCTGTTCGCCACCGCCAACACCGTCGGGCTGGGCAATCTCAATGGCATGTACCAGGGCGTGCAACGCCTGAACCACGCGCAGATGGACCGCTGGGACATCGTCGCCTCCCTCAACTACCTGCCGGCTCCCGAGGAAATCGCCATCGTGCTGGCGCGGGTGCCCGGCAAGGACACGCCGGCGGGGCGCGAGCTGGTGGCGCGCATGGTCGCGGTGGCCGAGCTCACGCGCCGGGGCTTCGCGGCCGGGGACGTGTCCACGCTGATGTCCCCGCGCACCGTCATCACCTGGGCCGAGAACTGCGAGATCTTCCGCGATCCGGCGCTGGCATTCCGGCTGTCTTTTCTCAACAAGTGCGACGAGGCCGAGCGGGCGCTGGTGGCGGAGTACTACCAGCGCTGTTTCGGCGAGGAACTCGACGCCGGGACGGCCGCCGCCGCGGCCTGAGTCCGGACCCCGCGAACATGGACGACGAACGCGCGCTGGCGCGCCAGCAGCGGCGCCTGGAGGAACTGTGCGGCGCGGCCCTGCGGGCCGTGTCGGGGCAGCCCCAGCTGCAATGGCGTGGTGGGCGCCTGTGGCGCGGAGCGCAGCGCCTGCCGCGTTTCGCCGCGCATCTCCACCCGGTGTTCGGGCAGGCGGACCTGGGTTCCCTGCGGGGCGCCGTCGACGGCCTGGCCTTGCGCGTGTCGCGCTCCGACGCCGAGCTGCACCGCCGGCTGCAGCCGGCCGACGGGGTCGAGCGCCTGGTGTTCGACATGCTGGAGCAGTTTCGCGTCGAGTCCCTGGCGCCGCAGGTGCAGCTGGGCCTGCGCCGCAATCTGGAGCACCGTTTCCGCGCCTGGTCCGACGAGTTCGTCGCCTCCGGGCTGACGGAAGGCAGCCTGGGCATCCTGTTGTTCGCGGTGGCCCAGGTGGCCCGCGCGCGCATCAACGGCGAGGAGCTTCCCGAACCCATCGCCGATCTCATCGAGGGCACGCGCTTCGGCATGGCCGAGGTGCTGGGGCCGGCCCTGCGCGAGCTCTCCAGGCTGCGCGCGGACCAGGCTGCCTATGCGCGCCTTGCGCTGGAGCTGGCCGCGCAGGTCGGCGAGCGGGCGCGCAAGGCGCGCGAACAGGCGGGCGCGGGCGAGCCGCCCGAGGACGGCGACGCGCAGCCAAGCCGCAACGGATTCGAGCTGCTGCTGGAGCCCGATGGCGGCGACGGCGAGGCCTTGCCCGCGG
>DAIDHU010000042.1 GCA_027451915.1 Thiomonas sp.
GGTCGAGATCCCGCGCTGGCGGCACGCGCTGCTCACCATCGAGCACCCGCTGCTGGCGCAGGGCATCAGCGTGCTGGACACCCCGGGCCTGAACGCGCTGGGGGCCGAGCCCGAGCTGACCCTGTCGCTGATCCCCTCGGCGGCGGCGGTGGTGTTCCTGCTGTCGGCCGACGCCGGGGTCACCCGCAGCGACCTGCAGCTGTGGACCGAGCATGTGGGCGCGGCCGGGCGCGCGCGCAGCTTCGTCGTGCTCAACAAGATCGACATGCTGTGGGATCCGCTGCGCAGCGGCGCCGAGGTGCAGGCGCAGATCCGCAAGCAATGCGAATCCGTGGCCCAGGTGCTGCAGGTGGCCGCGTCGCGGGTGTTCGCGCTCAGCGCCCACAAGGGGCTGCTGGCGCGCATCCAGGGCGACGATACCCTGCTGCAGCGCTCGGGCCTGCCCCAGCTCGAGGCGGCCCTGGGCGAATGCGCCGACCGCGAACGCCGCGACTGGCTGGAGGGCAGCTGGCGCGCCACCCTGCTGGACACCCGCCAGCGCCTGGAACGCGATCTGGACGCGCGCCTGCGCCTGGCCGACGAACAACGCATGGAGCTCGAGGCGCTGCAGGGCAAGAGCAAGCACGCGGCGGCCGCCCTGCTGCAGCGCGCGACCTCGGAACGCCAGGAGTTCGACGCCGCGGTGGGCCTGGTGCAGGCGGTGCAGGCGGTCAATGCCCGGCAGATGGCGCGGGTGGGCGAATTGCTGGACGCCAGGCGCGCGCTGCAGCGCCTGGAGGGACTGCGACGCCAGTTGCGCTCGGCCCTGCTCAAGGCCGGGCTGCGCGCGGCCCTGGCCGACGCCTGCGACGAACTGGGCCTCAGCATGAACCGGGCCGAGTCCGTGCTGGAGGAGAACCAGTCCATGCTGGCCGGCGCCTGTGTGCGCCTGAACAACGAATTCGCCTTTTCCATGCCCCTGCCCAAGGCGCTGCGCCTGGACGGGGCGAGGCTGGACCTGGAAGCCATGCGCTCGGACTACCTGCGCTTTGCCGGGGCCGTGCAGTGGCTGCGCCTGCAAAGCAGCGCCTACGTGGACCGCGTGCTGCTGTCTGCCCAGGCCCGGCTGCGAGCCATCCAGGAACGCGGCATCGCCGACGCGCAACACTGGAACCGCGCCGCCATGGCCAGCCTGCAGGCGCAGACCCGGGAGCGCAAGCGCTCCCTGCATCGACGCCTGAGCAACCTGCAGCAGGTGGCGCAGGCGGACGGCGAACTCGCCGAGCGCATCGAGCAGCTCCGGCAGCGCGCGGAGCAATTGCGCGAACTGCGCCAGCAGCTGGCCAACCGCTTCGAGCTCGCGCTGCCGGGCGCCGAGGCGCTGGCCGCTGCCGCATGAGCAGGGGCGCTGCCGGCGACGCGCCGGCCCGTCCCCGCCGAGGCCCGCTCCACGCCGCCACCCGATGAGTGCAACGCGCGGGATCGACCCCCGCGGCTTCGCGCCCCGCCTGGTGGCATGGCAGCTCGAGCACGGGCGCCACGAGCTGCCCTGGCAGCGCAGCCGCGACCCCTATGCGGTGTGGGTCTCGGAGATCATGCTGCAGCAGACCCGCGTGGACACCGTGCTGCGCTACTACGAGCCCTTCCTGCGGCGCTTCCCCGACGTGCACGCCCTGGCGGCCGCCGAACTCGACGAGGTGCTGGCGCAGTGGAGTGGTCTGGGCTACTACCGCCGCGCTCGCAATCTGCACACCTGCGCGCGCCAGATCTGCGAACGGCATGGCGGCGCGTTCCCGCGCAGCCGCGAAGAACTGCAGGCGCTGGCGGGAATCGGCCGCTCCACCGCGGCCGCCATCGCCGCCTTCTGCTTCGGGCGCCGCGAGGCCATCCTGGACGCCAACGTGCAGCGCGTGCTGGCGCGCGCCTTCGCCCTGCCGCGCCCGCGCGACGCCGCCTCGCTGCGAGCCATGTGGGAACTGGCCGAATCCCTGCTGCCCGAGACCGGGCTGGACGCCTACACCCAGGGCCTGATGGACCTGGGCGCCACCCTGTGCAAGCCCACGCAGCCCGACTGCGCGCCGTGCCCCTTCGCGGCCGATTGCCCGCGCCACCTGGACCAGGCGCCCGCGGGGCCTTCCGTGCCCGCCGCGAAGAGCGCGCGCCGCACCCTGCGGTGGGTGCTGCTGTGGGCGCGCAGCGAGCAGGTCGACGGCGCCCGCGTGTGGCTGCAGCGTCGCGACGCGCAGGGCATCTGGCCCGGGCTGTGGTGCCTGCCCGGCCACGACGACGAGCAGCAGGCGATGCGCCAGGCCCGACGACTCGGCGAAGTGCTGGAACACCGCAGCCGCGAGCCCCTGCGCCACGTGCTGACCCACATGGACCTGCTGCTGCGCCCGCTGGAGGTGCGCCTGCGGGCCCACGCCGGGGTCGCCGACTCCGACGCCGCCGGGCGCTGGTTCTCGCTGGAACAGGCTCTGGCGCTGGGCCTGCCTGCGCCCGTGCGCAGGCTGCTCGCCGCGGACGCGGCAGCTTGAGGCGAGCCGGCGCGGGCCCTCAGGCGCTCGGGCCGCCGACCGCGTCGAGCTCGCGGTGGCGCACCAGCACGCGATGCTGCTGCCCGAAATGCCGGCCCAGCTCCTCGGCCAGGAACACCGAGCGGTGCTGGCCCCCGGTGCACCCGATGGCCACCACCACGTAGCTGCGCTGGTCCTCGGCCATGGCCGGCAGCCAGTGTTCCAGGAAGGCGCGCAGGTCGGCGAGCATGCGCAGCACCGCGGGCTGCGCGCGCAGGAAATCGGCCACTGGCGCATCGCGTCCGTTGAGGGGGCGCAAGCACGGGTCGTAATGTGGATTGGGCAGCATGCGCACGTCGAACACGAAATCCGCGTCCAGCGCCACGCCATGCTTGAAGGCGAAGGACTCGAACAAAAGGGTCAGGCGCGAGGCCTCCAGCTGCACCGCCTGGCGAACCCAGGCGCGCAGCTGCGCGGGACGCAGCCCGCTGGTGTCGATATGCAGCCCCAGGCCGG
>DAIDHU010000043.1 GCA_027451915.1 Thiomonas sp.
AAAGTACAGGCTGAACAGTCCGGCGGCACCCCGGAAATCGCGCCGCCAGTGTTCGTGCCCGGGGCTGCCGGGCAGCGCCGGGTGCAGCACCTGCCGCACCTCGGGGCGGGCTTGCAGCCACTCGGCGATGCGCCGTGCCGACGCGTCGTGCGCGGCGTAGCGCAGCGGCATGGACGCCAGCCCCCGCAGCATCAACGCGACGTCGTCGCCGCCGACCCCCAGGCCCAGGCGCATGTGCGCGTCCAGCAGCGCATCGTGCAGGGCGTCGTCGCGCACCAGCACGGCTCCCATCAGCACGTCGGCGCCGCCCGACTGGTATTTGGTCAGCGCCTGCATGGACACATCGATGCCCAGCTCGAAAGGCTGCAGCGCCAGCCCCGCCGACCAGGTGTTGTCGATGGCCGTGAGCACCCCGGCCTCCCGCGCGACGGCGACCAGGGCGCGCAGGTCGGGCATTTCCATGCTTACCGAGCCGGGGGCCTCCAGCCACATCAGGCGGGTGTTGGGGCCGATGCGCTCGCGCGCGGAGCCGGGGTCGAGGGGATCGTAGATGCGCGTGGCGATGCCCCAGGCACCGAGCATGTTCTGCGCCAGCTCCCGGCCCGGCGCATAGGCATTGCAGGGAATGAGGACTTCGTCGCCCTTGCGCAGCAGCGCGAGGTCGATCAGCGCGATCGCCGAAAGGCCCGAGGGGCACAGCAGTGCGTGCCGCGCGCCCTCGATGTCGGCCAGGCGGCGCTCGAGCGCGAAACTGGCCGGCGTGCCGTGCAGGCCGTAGGTGTAGCCCGACTTGTCGCGCCAGCGGCGCTCGCGCATCTGGCGCACGTTGTCGAACAGCACCGTGGAGGCGCGGTACGAGGGCAGTTGCGGACTGGCGAAACCCTGCGGCGCCTGGTAGGGGTGGTGCTGCAGCAGGGTGGCGGGGTCCGGACGCCCTGCCCGCCCCGCGGGGGGCGAGGCGGCAGAGCAGGCGGCGGGGCAGGCGGGGGCCGCCGGCGCCCGGGGGGGCGCGTCTTGAGCCGTCACGGAAGTCTGGTCTAATCGGGAACCATGTTCATCATTGGACATGGGTGAAGGTTCTCCTGCGCGAATTCGTGCACGAATGCTGGATGCGAGCCCGCGGCACCGTGCCGCGCCCGCAGGCTCCAGCATAAGAGCAGCGCAGGCCGGACGTACACGCCCTTGCCCCCGCCTTGGATCCCGACCCTGCTTCCCCGATCGCGCCGCCCAGCCCCGGCGCCTCCCGCGACCTGCTCGCGAGATCCCCTGCTCCCCGCCCGCACGGCACCCCAGCGCCCGTCCAGGAGGATCGCACGGTATGAGTCAAGCCCTGGTTCTGCTGTTCCTGATCCTGCTCAACGGCCTGTTCGCGATGGCCGAGATCGCGCTGGTCACGGCGCGCCGCGCGCGCCTGACCGCGCTGGCTGAATCCGGAAGCGTCCCCGCGCGCGCCGCGCTTCAGCTCACCGAGCAGCCCACGCGCCTGCTGTCGACGGTGCAGATCGGCATCACCTCCATCGGGGTGCTCAACGGCATCATCGGCGAGGCGGCGTTCTCCTCCGGCATCGGCCAGTGGCTGCAGCGCCTGGGCATGTCCGCCAGCGCTTCCTCGGTGGCGGCCACGGCGCTGGTGGTGCTGGTCATCACCTATCTGTCCATCGTGGTCGGCGAGCTGGTGCCCAAGCGCCTGGGCCAGCTGGCGCCCGAGCGCATCGCGCTGATCACCGCGCAGCCCATGCTGCTGCTGGCGCGCTCGGTGGCCGTGTTCGTCAAGCTGCTTTCCGTGTCCACCGACCTGCTGCTGCGCCTGCTGCGCGTGCGCACGGACCAGCCCAAGCACGTGACGGAGGAGGAGATCAACGTCGTGCTCGAGGAAGGCTCCGACGCCGGGGTGATCGAGGTGCAGGAACACGAGATGGTGCGCAACGTGTTCCGGCTGGACGACCGCCAGATCGCCTCGCTGATGACCCCGCGCAACGAAATCGAGTTCCTCGACGTCGAGGACCCGCTGGGTGACAACCTGAGCAAGATCGCCCAGAGCTCGCATTCGCGCTTCCCGCTGGTGCGCGGCGACCTCGACGACGTGCTGGGCCTGGTCTCGGCCAAGGAACTGCTGGGTCGGTTCATACGCCGCGAGGGCATCGACGACCTGGTCAAGGCCTCCAGCCCGGCGATCTACGTGCCCGAGAGCCTGACCGGGCTGGAACTGCTGCAGACCTTCAAGCAAAGCCCCGACCACACGGCGGTGGTGCTGGGCGAATACGGCCAGACCCTGGGCATCGTCACCGTGCAGGACATCCTGGAGGCCATCGCCGGGGAGTTCAAGAGCCATCCCTCCGAGGAGCCCTGGGCCATCCAGCGCGAGGACGGCTCCTGGCTGCTCGACGGATTGATCCCCGTGGGCGACCTGAAGGACAAGCTGGCCCTGCGCTCGGTTCCCGAGGAGGAGAAGGCGCGCTACAACACCCTGGCCGGCATGCTCATGCTGCTGCTGGCGCGCCTGCCGCACACCGGCGACGTGATCCAGTGGGAAGGCTGGCGCTTCGAGGTGGTCGACATGGACGGCAAGCGCATCGACAAGGTGCTGGTGTCGCGCCCCGCGCTGGAGCCGGCCTCGCCCGGCGCGCCCGAGGGTTGAGGGCGCCGGCGGCGTCGCCCCGCCCCGCCCTCAGGCGCCGGGGCGCGCGCGGCCGGACAGGCGCGCACCCAGCTCGCCGATGATGCCGCGGCGGAAGGCCAGCACGCACACCACGAAAATCGCGCCGATGACCATGCCCACCGAGTCGGCCAGATGGGAGAACCAGGACAGGCCGGTGAGGTGCACCAGGAAGCGCGCCACCAGGCCCATCTTG
>DAIDHU010000044.1 GCA_027451915.1 Thiomonas sp.
CTCATCGCCGAGCAGAACGTGGCCTTCCTGGCGCTGGCCGACCGCGGCTACCTGCTGGACCACGGCAGGGTGCGCGCCAGCGGCACCCGCGAGGAGCTCGAGGCCAGCGACGCCGTGCGCGAGGCCTACTTCGGGCTGTGAAGGCCCCCTGGGCCGGGCGAATCCTGGGTGATCTGCGCCGAGCTCCAGCGGTAGCTCGGCTGCGAAGCGCTGCCGCCGATGAGCAGTTGCGCGGCCGGCGCCCGCTCGCGCGCCGCGCCGCCGACCGGCGCGGGCGCCAGGCGTAGCCGCAGCCCCAGCCTGGCCAGATCCACTGCGCCGCTGCCTTGCCAGGTCCCCGAGGCAGTGCGCAGCTGCAGTGCGTCGAGCGTGGCCACGCCGCGCGCGATCGTCGCGCTGGCCTCCAGGGTTTCGAAGGCAGTGGCCGAGGGGGGCGGGCCGTGGGGGCCCGGGGGCCGCGCCAGGCCGCGCCCGGCGTCGCGCAGGTCGACGCCCCGCAGCTCGCCCCTGGTCATGCGCAGGGTGGCGCTGCCCACGGCGCCTTGCGGCTGCGCGCCGCCGCCCGCCTGCCACTGCCATTGCGCCTGCAGCTTCGCGCTGCCCTGCAGCGCCGCGTGCCCCACCAGGCTTTGGAGCAGCGGGCCCATGGACACGTCCGCCAGGCTGAGCCGCAGCGCGGCGCGGGGAGCGGCCCATGCGGCGCTTCCGTCGGCCTGCAGCGTGCCGCTCCAGGCCTGGGCCTGCAGGCTGTCCAGCACCAGCGCGGAGGCGTCATCGTGCGCCTGGGCCTGGAGCTGCGACAGGCGCAGCGGGCCCCACTGCAGCGAGCCCACCTGCAGGCGCAGGCTCCCCGCCGGCAGTTCGCGCAGCCAGGCACGGGTGCGCTGCCAGCTCGCGGCGTCCGGCGCGGCGCCGAGGTCCAGGGATTGCGCCTGGGCGTGGAGCTGCCAGCCGGAGACGTCGTGGAGCACATCGAGTTGCACAGGCGAAGCCTCTTGCCCGGCCTGCAGCCGCAGGCGCAGGCCCTTTCCGGCCGAATAACGGCCCGGTCCCTGCGCCAGCCACTGCCCGGCCCGCGGCGGCCTGCCCCAGGTGGCGTGGGCTTGCAGTGCGTCGATGCGCACCGTGCCGTCGGGCAGGTCCACATGCGCGCCCAGTTGCAGTGCCAGGCCCAGCGGCTGGGGCGCGGTGCGGCTGAGCTGCAGGCGCAGCTCCGGCAGCTGCAGGTCGTTGTCCGGGCCGTCGCCCGCGCCCCCGCGCAGTTCCACGTGCAGCGTGCGCGGAGCGGCACCCACCAGGGCCTCGCCGCGCAGCGCCGCGACATGGGCGCGGCCGGCGCTCCATTGCAGCAGCGGCTCGTCGAGCCGGATCTGCAGGGGCCTGCCGTCGTGGGTGCGTCCCTGGGCGCGCAATTGCAGGTCCTGGATCAGCAGGCTGGGGGCGGGGCCGGGATCCCAGTGCAATTGCGCGCGCACATTGCTCAGCAAGTGCGCATCACCCAGCATCTGGCCGTCGCTGCGCAGCAGCAGGTTGCGCAGCGAAACCCCCGTGGCCGAATCCGCATGCAACTGCCCCTGCAGGTCGAAACTGGCCACCGCGCCGGGCGAGACCAGCGAGGCGCGACCCCGCAACATCAGGGCGTGCCAGCCATGGCGCCCGATGCCCGTGGCGCGCCCGTCGACGTCGCTAAGGCGTCCGTCCAGGCCGCGCGCTGCATCGCGCAAGATGATGTCGCCTCCCTGCACGCTCAGCGCGTGGATGTCCAGCGCCGGCATCCGGCTGCCCGGCGCCGCCAGCAGGTCCGCGAAGTTCCAGTGCCCCTGTGCGTCGCGGCGCAGCTCCAGGCGGGGCGCGTCGAAGGCGATGCCGTCGACCACGAAGCGCCGCCGCAACAAGGCCAGGGCGTTGAGGTGCAGGCGCATGTCGGAGGCCTGCGCGAAAGGGGTGTGGCCGTCGGCCTCGCTCAGGCGCATGGGCCCGGTTTGCAGCGTGAAGGGCGGGAACAGGCGCAGGCGCAGCGTGCCGGGCAGCTCCAGGGTGCGGTGGTAGCGCTGGTGCACCGAGGCGATGAGCACGGACTTGAAGGCGTCCGGATTGAAGGCCAGCAGCGCCAGGCCCACCCCGCCGACCAGCAGGATGGCCAGCGCCAGCAGCGCCGTGGCGATGATGCGGATCAACCGCGCGGCCATGCGGCGCGGCGCACCCGGGGCGGGTGTCGGGATGGCGACAGGGCGGATCCGCGTGCGTGCGGGCTGGGCATGGTGCGGCAGGCTCCGGGTGGCGCAAGGGTGCACAATGCACCCCTTGGTCGAAGGACCAACGAATCAGAGGTTGGCGATTGATTCTAGGCATAGCTGCGAGGGCATGATCATGCTGGGCGACGATGTCGCGGTGGTGGGCGGCGGATTGGTGGGCAAGGCGGCCGCGCTGGCCCTGGCCCAGGCCGGCCTGCGGGTGAGCCTGTGCGGGGCAGGGGCGGCGCCGGCACAGGCGACGCAGGGCTTTGCGCAACGCATCTACGCCCTCAACGCGGCGTCACGGGAACTTTTGCAAGGATTGCGCGCCTGGGATCAGATTCCCGGCGAGCGCGTGCAGGCCGTGCAGGGCATGCGCATCGTGGCCGACGGTGCCGCGCTGCGATTCGACGCCTATGCGCAGGGCGTGGAGGCGCTGGCCTGGATTGTCGAGTCCGACGCCATCGAGCGAGCGCTGGACCTGGCGCTGCGTTTCGAGCGCGGCGTGCGCGCGGTGCCCGAGGCGGTGGCCCAGGCGCGGCGCGAGCAGGACGGCTGGGAACTCGAGCTCCGAAGCGGCGCCCGGCTGCATGCCGCGCTGATGGTGGGCGCCGACGGGCGATCCAGCCAGGTGCGCGAGTGGAGCGGCATCGGCTTGCGCTCGCGGCCCTACGGCCAGACAGCGGTGGTCTGCAATTTCACCTGCGAGGCGCCCCATGGCGCGGCGGCCCTGCAGACCTTCACCGCCGATGGGGGCGTGCTGGCGCTGCTGCCCCTGCCCGGACAGCAGGTCTCGCTGGTGTGGTCGGCCCCCGAGATCCTGGCCGAGGAGTTGCGACAGCTCAGCCCCGGGGAACTCGCGCTGCGCGTGCAACAGCAGCTCGATGCATTGCAGGCCCGTCATCTGGCCCCGCTGCGCGCGGCCGGCGCGGTCGGCAGCTGGCCGCTGGTCCTGCAGCGCGCCGACAGCGTGGCGGCCGAGGGCGTCGCCCTGCTCGGCGACGCCGCCCACGTCGTGCACCCGATGGCCGGGCATGGGCTCAACCTGGGCCTGCAGGACGTGCAGGCGCTGGCCGCGGTGCTGGGCCGGCGGGGCGCCGGCGAGGCGCTGGGCCACCTGCCCCTGCTGCAACGCTATGCGCGCGCCCGCGCCGAGCAAGTGCTGGCGCTGGAGCTGGCGACCGAGGGTTTGCACCGCCTATACTCCCCTGGGCTTCGTTGGCTGGCGCCCCTGCGTGCGCTGGGCCTGCGCGCCACCGATCGCCTGCCCCTGCTGAAAACCTGGCTTGCGGGCTATGCTTCAGGCCGTTCGGTGCTGTCCTGAGCCCGGCACCCCATCCCGCCCCGAAAAACCGAGCGCCCGAAATGTCTCGCGCCGCCCCGCGGCGCCCCGGCTCCATCCGCACGAGAATTCCGCCATGAACTTCCGACGTTTCCTCCTCAGCGCCGCCGGCGCGCTGGCCCTGCTGGCCGGCGTCGCGCATGCCGCCGACAACACCGGGCAGGTGCGGCGCGCGCTGTCCAAGCTGCTGCCCGACTTCCCCGCCTCCGCGCATATCGTCAAGACGCCCTATGCCGGGCTGTACGAGGTGGACTATGGCGACCACGTGTTCTACACCGACGCCACCGGTTCCTTCCTGTTCTCCGGCAGCATCCTGGATACCCGCTCCGGCGTGAATGTCACGCAGGCGCGCGTGCAGGAACTGCAGAAGGTGGACTGGAAGAACCTGCCGCTGAAGGATTCCTTCAAGGTGGTCTATGGCAATGGCGCGCGCCAGGTGGCGGTGTTCGAGGATCCCTACTGCCCCTTCTGCCGTCAGTTCGACAAGAACCTGGCCAAGGCCGGGAACATGACCGTGCACGTGTTCCTGTACCCGGTGATCACCAAGAATTCCCCGGCCAAGTCGCGCCAGATCTGGTGCGCCCCCCACCCGGGCGAGGCCTGGCAGGCGTGGATGACCGAGCACAAGGAGCCGCCCGCGGCACCGGCCGGCTGCCATTCCGATGTGCTGCAGTCCAACCTGGAACTGGGCCAGAAGCTCAATATTCAGAGCACCCCCACCACCTTCCTGCATGATGGCACCCGCATCACCGGGGCCATCGAGTACGCCGACCTGGTGAAGGCGCTCGACTCCGCGAAGTAAGGCCAGCACATGGCCGGCGCCGCCGCGACAGGCCGCCGCGGCGCGCCGCGGTTCCCGCCCGCGCGCGGGCAGGCTCGCGGGCACTGGCGGGCCCTGCCCGGCGCAGCCGCCTGTGCGCCGGCCTCGCTGCATCCCTTCCTGATCGAGCACGGCTCGCTGAGCGAGTTGTTGCGCGCGCATGGGCGCGAACTGCGGGTACTGCGCCTGCGCCAGGGCCTGCATGCCGGCCCCGCGGGCGGACTGTGGGCCCGCGAGGTGCTCCTGCTGCTCGACGGGCTGCCGGTGGTGTGGGCGCGCAGCGTGCTGCC
>DAIDHU010000045.1 GCA_027451915.1 Thiomonas sp.
AGCGCTGGAGCGATTCCAGGTCGGCCCCATTCGGACACATCAGCAGCGTAGGCATGGAAGTGCACTCCTCGCGCGGCTTTGCGTGCCGCGCAGGAATCCAGCCTAGGTGAGACGAATATCCCGCATTGCCCTTGCGCCGTAATGGAGGACTAGGCTTGCGGGCATCCTGGACGCCCATGGTCCAACGTGTGCGGACTGAAAAGGCCTGGCTCGGCCCTGGGGCTCATGCGCCAGGCGCTACGCGATCCCATTGAATTTGTCGACAACGTAGCAAAACCAGAGTAGTACCGCGCTTCCCATGAACGTCAGGTAGCAGGCCCGGCCCAGGAACTGCTCCGCACGGCTCGTGTGCTGGTAGACGGCATCACAATCGGCGAACAGAGCCCGCAGCTTGGTCCTTCGCATCCTGCGGGTGTACGCCCTGGGCATCGTGAGCGCGGCCGCGACGCTCTGGGCTTCCCAGCCGACCAGGAAGGGTACGCCCAGCCGATCGCGGGTAGCAGGGTTTCGGCGCAACCGACGCACCGTGACCACGGCGAATACCACGAACAGGGCCAAGCCAAGGTAGAACCCGACAAGGATGACCAGGAGGCAGCGATACGTAAGGCCTTCGTCCATCATCGACGATTTCCCTGAAACTCCACGATCTGGTCGTAATACTTCGCCACCTGCTGCTTCAGGAAATGCTCGAAGCCGATGGCCTCTGCAGTGGCCGCGGCTGCCACTGCCAAGCCAGCAATGACCAGCACCCATCCAGCGGGAGTCAGTACAACGAGTTCACCGAGCAGGGTAACCCTTGCGTAGCGCCCCAGCTCGACCGGCTTCGACGCCTGCGCCTGCGAGGCCACGTCCAGACGCGAGAGCTTGCGGCTGTGGCGTACACGGTCGGGCACGCGCTGGCCTCCCGAGACCAATTGGCGCTGGTGCGCGGGTGGTGATGGCCGTGCACGTCATTCCACCCAGTTCCTGACCAGTCCGTACAGCGCGATCCACAGGCAACTCGAAACCATGGTTGCGTAGTAAGCACGCCCCAGGATGCGGTCGAGCCGGGACGTGTGCTGAAGCAGGATTTCCGTATTCGCGTGAAAGTCCGAAAGCACTCCGTTGTCCAGGCGTCGCTTCAAGCGCCTCGGCCAGCTCAGCGCGACCCCGGCGTTCACGATGTCCCAGCCCGAGCAGAACTCAAAGCCCAGGTAGCGGCGGGTGGCCGGGTCCTTGCGCAGCCTGCGCACCGTCACCTCGCCAAACACCACGAACAGGATGCCTGACACTACGAAGAGCACCAGCCAGACACCGCCAAATATGGCACCGATTGCCACGCTCACTCCCCTTGAAGTTGCATCGCAGCGTCGTAGAACCGCTCGACCGCTCCCTCAGCAAGAATGGATGCCGCCATCGAGCCCGCCATGACGACTCCCGCAGCGGCAAGGCCCGCCACGACCAACAAGACCCAGCCCACCGGCGCTGGAACCCGCGGTCTCCACGACAGATTCAGGCCATCAGCTTTTCCAGGATCGTGTACCCCGCCATGCACAGAACACCAAAGACCATCGCACCATAGAGCACGCGTGCCAGGGCGCGGTCGAGCCTGGAAGTATGCCGATACAGGACTTCCGTGTTCGCATGGAAGTCAGACAGTGGGCCATCGTCCAACCGCCACTTCAAGCGCCTAGGCCAGCTCAGCGCAACCGCGGCGTTGATGATGTCCCAGCCCGGAAAGAACTCGAAACCCAGGTAGCGGGAGGTGGCAGGGTCTTTGCGCAGCCTGCGCACCGTCACTTGGCCGAACACAATGAACAGAGTACCGGTCAGGGAAAAGAGCACAAGATAAACCGCACCGAATAGGGCACCGATCTGTTGCGCTGTCATGGTCATCTCCCGTGCAGTTTCACCGCGATGTCGTAAAGCTGGCCAGCCGCGGTTTCAACGGATTGAGAAAAGGTCGCCGAGCCTGCCATAACGACTCCCGCAGCGATCAGGCCAGCCGCAATCAACAGGACCCAGCCCGCAGGCGTCGCAACGACGAACACATCCAGAGCCGCCGCGGCTGACCCCGCGAGCACGCCAGCAGACCAGGCACCGGCACTGAAAGCCGCGCTCTCCACGAAGGCCTGCCGGTGCCAGTCACCGCCGTCCTCGTGGGTTGCATGGACGTTCAGCACCCTCCTCCCCAGGTCGATGGCCAGCAGCCCCCTGTTCCCGTACTTGGCATGGCGCCCCAGCTCGACCAACTTCGACGCCTGCGCCTGCGAGGCGACGTCCAGACGCGAGAGCTTGCGGCTGTGACGTACACGGTCGGGAACGCGCTGGCCTCCCGAGACCAGCATGGTCGAGCGGGGATACCACTTGCGCGACACCAGGCCCAGCTCGTGGCGGAAGCTCGCGTTGAGCTCGGCCCCCGAGCGCAGCAGCTCCTCGCGCGCAAGGGCCTTGGACAAGCCCTTGGGCGCTCGCGGGCGCGTGGCGCGGTGGTAGGCCGCGATGGCCTTCTGGTGCTGCTCCATCGCCGTGGAAAACCGCCCGATGCGCTCGCCGTAGACCCCAGCCGCGGCACCTCCATAGTCCAGCACGCTCGCCGCATGATTGCGCAGATCGAAGCTGATCTCGGCCAACTCCACCGTGGCCGGGCCGCCGAAGTCCTGGCACATGTCGCACAGCAGGCGACTGTGTGGAGCCAGCGTGTTGCACAGGCCGCTCTCGTCCCGGCCATGGTCGGAACCCAGCAGGTAGGGCTCGAAGGCCGACAGGGTTCGCGGCTCGCGGCCCCAGCGGTCCAGGAGGCTGCCTTCGGGAACGCGATGGAAGCGCTGGAGCGATTCCAGGTCGGCCCCATTCGGACACATCAGCAGCGTAGGCATGGAAGTGCACTCCTCGCGCGGCTTTGCGTGCCGCGCAGGAATCCAGCCTAGGTGGGACGAATATCCCGCATCGCCCTTGTGCCGTAATGGAGGACGGCGCCTGCGGGCATTGCGGTCGCGCGTGGGCGGCGGGGCGCCCTGCCCTTGCTCAGCCGGTGCTCAGCGTGCGCCCGAGCTTGCGCTGCACGGCCTCGACCTTGGAGGCCATGCGGCTTTGCTCGCCGCGCCGGTAGTCCATCTTGAGGTTCATGGAAATGCGCGAGCAGTCGGACTCGAGTTCGTCGAAGCAGGCCTTGACCACGCCGAACACGCGATCCCAGTCGCCTTCCAGGATGGTGCCCATGGGGGTGAGCTGGTAGCTCACGCCGCTGCGGTCGATGACGTCGAGGATGCGCGCGACATAGGGGCTGACGCTCTCGCCCTTGCCGCCGGGGGCCATCGCGAATTCCAACAGGACCATCTCGGCGTTCTCCAGACCGGCCGCGCACCAGCGCGCGGCGCGGGGAACATGCTAACGCGCCCGACTCGCGTGCGCCGGGGCGCGGGCCCGTGCCTCCGTTCGCCCGCCGGTCGGCCCCGAGGCCACGCGCGCTCGCTGAGGCCTCAGGGCTGGGTGATCCACACCGGCTGCCATCCCACCACGCCGGGGCCGACGTGCAGGCCGCTGGTGGCGGCGACCTGGAAGCCGATCTTGCCCTGGCTGTTCTGCGAGGCGGTGCCGTAGACGATGGCCGAGCCGTTGCCGTTCTGGGAGATGGTCGGGGAGAAGGCGGTGCCCAGGCCGATCACCGGGTTGGCGGTCAGGTAGTTGTGGTTCTGGTCGTAGAACTTGTTCTGCGGGAAGGTGCCCAGCGCGAGGTCGAAAAAGTCGTACTGGGCGGTCGAGATGCCGCAGCTGCTCTGGGGCGTGATGGTCACCGGAACGATCAGCGTGGAGGCCTCCACGGCGGAGCTGTCGGTGATGGTGCTTCCGCTGTCCAGCCAGTACGGCGCGGTGGTCGAGCTGACGCCGGGGTTGGCCGTGGTGGTGGTCATGCCGGTGCTCGCGTAATAGCCCGAGCCGCCGGTGGAAGACCACCACCAGGTGGTCCATCCGGTGGTGCTGCTGGCGATGGCGCCGCCGGTGAACTTGAACACCGTGACCTGGTGGTCGTTGGTGGCCCACAGGTAGATGCCGGTGGAGGTCTGCGCCATGCCCAGGTAGCGCACCGCTCCGGCGCCGGTCTCGTTGGGCACGGTGCCGACCAGCGTGGGGCCGGTGACCTTGCTCGCCGTGGTTCCGGTGGTCAGGTCGAAGGACCAGATGTTGCCGGTCGTGTCCCCGACGTAGAGCTTGCCGCCGGCGACGTCGACGTAGCTGGTCGACGAGGGCGTGAAGCCGAGCTTGACGCTGCTGGTCGAACCGTCGTACAGGCGCTTGACGTTGAGATAGGAGGCCGCGCTGGAGGTGGTGAAGTAGTAGGCGTAGGCCACGTTGTTGGCGTCCCACCAGATCGCCGGCGCCTGGGGGGCGGCCTGCGGCGGCGAGGTGAAGCCACTTTGCTGGTCGAACCAGACCTTGCTGATGCCGGGCGTGCAGGCAACCCCGGCGGTGCTGCAGCCGGTGAGCTGGAGGTCGTAGTGCAGCGCGCCGTTCTGCGCGGTGCCCACCACGTAGGTGGCCCAGTTGCCGCTGGCGTCGGCGCTGTCCACCGTGGTGAAGCCGCCGCTCATCGGGTTGGTGCCCTGGAAGGTGGGGTAGTTCTGCAACTGCGGCAAAAGCACCGAGGGCATCCATGCCCATTGCAGGGTGCCGCCGCCGGTGGTGCTGTTGCTGCCGGCGGAGATGGCGTAGAGGAATCCGTCGTTGGTGGTGAACAGCACCAGCGGCGAGCGCGCGGAGTTGAGCTGGGCGAAGCTGCGGTAGCTGCTGCTGCCGATGAAATCCGGGTTGTTGGGCCGCGACAGGATCTGCGGCTTGTCCGCCTGCGAGCTCACGGTGCCGAGGAAGCTTCCGCTGGCCCGTCCGGCCAGGTATTGCCCGCTGTTGTAGGAAGGATCGATGGTGTAGTTGATGATGGTCGCGGCGGTCGGGCTGGTCGGGTTCCCGAAGGCCGCGGCCGACTGGCTGGCCAGGGTGGTCACGGTGGTGCCGCTGCCCGAGTCGGTGAGCAGTCCGGTCTGGCGCTGCGCCTTGGTCATCTGCAGTTGCCACACGGGACTGGTGGCGACGTTGCCGTTGGCGTCGGTGGCGAAGGCGTCGAGGTAGCCCTGCTCGCTGCCGTAGACATTGTTCGAGGCCAGCAGGTAGGCCAGCGAGCCGCTTTGCACATAGCCGGGAACGGCCGGCGCCGCCGCGATCACGTCCCCGAAAATCGACGCCGCGATGGTGCTCAGCGCCGAGCTGAAGGCCGGCACGTTGCTGGCGGGGTACTCGTGCACGGTGCCGCCGGCGATGGCCATGGCGTTGAGCGCGTAGTAGGCGGCCGGGTTGGCGCTGGAGTCGACCCCGGCGCCCAGGCCGATGACGTAGGTCTTGATGCCCTTCTTGGCCAGGGCCTGGATGGCGCTGATGGTGTCGATCAGCGCCTGGTCGTTGGTGTTGGCCGCGTCCAGCGCGCCGCTGGCGCCAGCGGTGTTGCTGGAATCGTCGACGATGCCGTAGGAGGAGTTCGCGGCCACGCCGTAGAAGGCGGCATGCACGCCGTAGCCCTGGCCGGCGGCGCTGCCCAGCGGCGGCCAGTTGTTGCCGCTGAGGTCCATGGTGGGCAGCCCGTCGGTGACCAGGATCACGTATTGCCCGGCGCAGGAGGCGGTGAGCGAGCCCAGCAGGCTGCCGGCGCCCTGCACCAGCCCGGCGGTCGTGGCCTGGCCGGCGGAGGCCTTGATCTCCTTGGTGCCGGTGCTGTTGGTCTCCGGCGCCAGGGCCGTCTGGAACAGCGCCGTGTCGGAGCTCAGCGTGGTGTTGAAGCTCGAGCTGCCCGGGGTGAGGCTGTCCAGGTTGCTACTCATGGCGACCACGGTCTTTCCGGTGGTGGCACTCTGGTTCGCACCGTAGCCGAAGCCGCGTTGCGCGTACATGACCTGCGGGGAGAAGGGAATGTAGCCCGCGTTGGTGGGGGTGGTGGTGCGCGCGACGGCCGAGGGGTAGGAGTTGGAGTAGGTGGACTGGATGTTGTTCAGGCTGGCCTCGTACTGCGACAGGCTGTAGTAGCTGAAGGGGTTGGACGGCGAGGGGCCGCCGTAGGCCACGCCCACGGCCGCCAGGCCGCCGGCGTACAGCACGTCGTTGACGCTGGGGTCGTCGCTGGAGGCGGCGATTTGCATGTACTGGTTGTCCGCCAGCTTGTCCGAGCCGTAGAGCTGGGCGATGGACGCGCAGTAGGAGCTCACCGACGAGGAGGCGTTGAGGTAGTTGTAGCAGGGGTTGTTCACCCAGCGCGTGGGCGCCGGGCTGGGCGTGGTGCCGCTGGCCTGGCTGGCGGATACGAAGCTCTGGTAGGCGGCGTAGGAGGTGAAGCCGTTGCTGGGCAGCGAGTTGGCGAAGCTGAAGCCTCCGCTGGGCGACATGTAGTACACCCAGGTGGTGTAGGCGGTCGGGCTCGAGGTGCTGTAGGACTCGAGTGCGAAGTCCATGCTCGGGAGGTACTGGCCGAGCACCGTGAGAATGCCGGCCTTGGCCACGTTCAGGCGACTGGCGCTGTTGTCGTACAGCACCCCGCCGGAGGCGTAGGTATAGGGGGCCGACGCGGTCTGCGTGGGGGTCAGCGGCGGCGAGAAGCCGGAGGGCACCAGGTAGTTGACCGGCGAGCTGCTGTTGGTCAGGCTGCTCAGGTCGCTGGACAGGTAGCCCGAGCCGGTCATGATGGCGCCGCTGAGGTCGCCGTCCATGGATTCGGAATTGCCCAGGGCGATCACGATCTGCGGGCGCTGCGAGGCGGTGGCGGCCAGCGCGAGGGGGATCGACCAGGGCCCCGCGGACATGCAGGCGGCGAGGATGCCCGCGAGTCCGGCGCGCAGGATGCGTTGCAAGGTGTGCTGGGTCGGCTTCATGCTGAGCTCCATGCCCGCGTTATTGCAGGATGCAGGCGCGGTAGACCGCCTGGGTGGTGGCCGCCCCGGCGGCCGGATTCGCGCTCGCGGTGGCCTGCACCCAGATGTTGTAGAACACCGCGATGTAGCCCGGGTTGCACAGGGTGCTGTCGATCACGCCGGTGGGCGTGACCAGCTGGAGCACCTGGAATTGCTGGCGCCCGGTGCCGTTGGCCAGGGTCACGGTGGTGGCCTGGCACAGGTTGTTGCTCTGGCAGCCGGACCAGAAGCTGGCCGAGGCGGGCTGCACGTTCTGGGTGTTGCCCACGTACCAGGCCGGCGGCGAGGACTGGTACTCCAGCAGGCCGCCGGTGCCGATGGCCTGGGTCACGGTGGAGCGCAGCGCGGCCATCTGCTGGTTGGCGGCGTCGCGGGCCTGCGCGCGCCACAGATAGGAGCCCGAGAAGGTGTCGTTCTGCAGGCTGCGGTCGTAGATGGCCAGCAGCGCGATGGGCAGGATGATCAGGAACAGCGCGACCACCACCAGCAGCGCCGCGCCCTTCTGTGCGTGCCTCGAGCTCATCATTGGTTCCATGCGACGTTGCGCAGATAGACCGTCTGCGTGAACACCTGGTACTGCCAGGCGTTGCCGGCCGGAGGGGTGTAGGTCTCGTCCAGCACACTGAGCGTGGCGGGGTTGCCGGTGCGCCCGGCCGTGTTGGGCTTGCGCACCACGTAGGCGAGTTCCACCGCCCCCACCTGCCCCTGCTGGTTGGCCCCGGAAATCGTCGACCAGGGCACGAAGCCCTGCAGCTGGCCGCTGACCACCGGCGCGTACAGCGCGTGCAGCAGCACCACGTTGCCGGCCACGGGGCTGTCGCTGACCACGGTGCCCAGGGCGTTGATCACGGTGCGCCACAGGTCGGGGGTGCCGGGCGAGGTGGGGTCGGGGCGGATGCTGTAGCTGACCTGGATCGGGCCGCTGGCACCCGAGATCTGGCCGAAGTCCTGCACGTAGGCCTGCGCCAGGTCGGCGGTGGTGATGGCCGGGCTGACGGCCGGGTTGGCCAGGCTGGACACGCCGTTGAATCCGTTGGGCGGGTTGATCACCGTGCTGCTGCCCGAGTTGTGCACGATCTGGTTGGCCGCGCCGCCGGTTCCGGTGATCTGGAAGCGGATGCAGATGTTGCGCGCGGGCAGCACCACGATGTCCACGTCGCCCACCTGGAAGGCCGAGTTGTTGGCGACGAACAGCGCGGCGTTGCTCAGGCTGCCGTTGCTGGCCTTGACCACGCGCACGCTGCCCGGCGCCACCGTGCCGCCCTGCCCGAAGTTGGCGGCGTAGAACATGGTGATGGCGTCGGTGGCGGCGCCGCCGGGGCTGGCGTAGTTGAAGGCGGTGCTGCTGGTGCCGGGCACGTAGCCGCTGGTGCTCTGCACCACGCTGGACACGGGCCACTGGTTGCTCATCTGGTTGGGGTTGAGATTGCTGTTGTAGGTGAGCAGCCTGGCGCAGCGCCCCTGGCCCGAGGGGCCGTTCATCATGAACCCGGCGCGCGACAGGTCGTCGGACAGCAGGGTCATGCTCACGCGGGCGTGGTCCTGCAGGCGCGAACTGTCGCTTGCGCGGATGCCGTTGGACTCCAGGCTGGTGAAGGAGATGAACAACAGCAGGCCGAGCATGGCCGCCACCGCCAGCGCGACCAGGGTCTCGATCAGCGTGAAGCCACGGACGCCAGGCCGATGCGGGGCGGGGCTGCGAGGCGGCAGGAAATCGGGAACAGGCTTCACGTCAGAATCCGTCCTGCAGGACAAAGTTGCGTTGCAGGCTCCCGCCGAATGCCGAGCGCACGGTGATGGACGCGCTGAGCTGGCAGGGCGCGGTGGGGTTGCATGCGCCCGCGCTGCTGCTGCCGGAGGGGATGGTGGAGACCGACAGGGACAGCAGGTCGGGGTATTGCACGAGCTGCGCCTTCCACCAGTTCAGCACCGGGTTCAGCGTGGAGTTGCTCACCGAGGGGTTCTGGGCGCCGAGCTGCAGTCCGTTGAGCGCTGACAGTGCCGCTGAATTGCCTTCCACCACCGCCAGCAGGCTTTGCGCGGTGCTGGTGGCCGTGAAGGTGCGCTGGGCCTGCACGTTGGCCACGTAGGCCTGGTTGACCAGCAGCACCAGGCCGCTGGCGGCGGCCAGGAACAGCAGCAGGGCCACCAGCACCTCCAGCAGGCTCAGGCCGCGCTGGGCGCCGCGTGCCGCGGCCGGGCCGCGCCGCCGCGTGGATGGATGGACGGGCTGGACGTTCATGATGCGCTCGTGCTGACCACGCCTCCGGGAGAAAGCAGGACCTGCCAGGTGCTGCCGCCGCCGCTGACGGTGGCGCTGGTGCTGGCGCTGGCGGGGCTGCAGCTCAGCCCGCTCGCGCCCTGGGTGCACAGGGCCACGCTGCCATCGCCCAGGAAGGAGACGGTCTTGGACAGGGCCTGGCAACTCACGCCGCTGGCGCCCGTGGAACCCGCGCTGAGCAACTGGGCGCCAGCGGTGGTGGCCACCGTGTAGCCGCAGCCGTTGGGGGTGAAGGTGACCAGGCTGGAGGTGTTGAGCGCGTACTGGCGCGCGAAACGCAGCGCGTCGGCGAGCTTGGCGGCCGTGGACTTGGCATTCGAGGCGGCCACCTGCGGCTGCAGGCTGGGCAGGGCCACGGCGAGCAGCACCGCGGCGATGGCCATGACCACCAGCAACTCGATCAGCGTGAAGCCCCTGACTGGCTTGAAGCCTTGCGCGTGCATCGCCCTACCCGTTCCCGGCCCTCGACGCGGGCCGCCATGCATGCATCCTGCCCATCGGCCCCCGGGCGCTGCAAGGGCTTTCCGGCGAAAGGTAGCAAGCGCCCGACGAGCGGTAGCCGCCCCGTGCGGCGCGGGCCACGCTAGGATGCGAACTGTCCCGACCCCGCCGCAAAACCACCTTTTTGTTCGATGGCAGGCCCTCCCCTTCAGGCAACCGCGAAGGCCGCGCCCGGCTCCGGGCCGGCGCCCGACACCTCGGTGGACCAGGCGCGGGTGCAGCTGAGGTCGATCCCGGTGGGCTTCGCGGGCAGCGTGGTGCCGGCCGCGGTGGTGAGCTGGATCCTGCGCCACCATGTGGCGCATGCCCGCCTGCTGCTCTGGTTCGCCGTGCTGTTCGCCGCGCATCTGGGGCGGGTCGCGGTGTGGGTGCTGGGGCGAGCGGACGTGGCCGCCGGGCGCAATCCCCATCTGTGGCTGCGCTGGCTGCGCCTGAGCGTGATGGGCCTCGGCCTGGTGTGGGCGGCGCTTCCGCTGATCCTGCCCGCCGGGCGCCCCTTCGACGAGATGCTGGTGACCGCGGTGATCATCGCGGTGTGCGGCGCCGGCGTGGCCCAGCAATCCTCGGACGCCTGGTCGGCGCTGTTGTTCATGCTGCCGCCCGCGCTGGGCATGAGCGCGCGCCTGCTGGTGTCCGAGGACACCACCCTGCGCACGGTGGGCGGCCTGATTTTCATCTACTTCGCCTACCTGGCCCTGGCCACGCACCGCATCCAGTCCTCCTTCCTGGAGCTTTCGCGCCTGCATGCGGCGGCCTCGCGCCTGTCGTTGCACGATTCCCTCACCGGCCTGCCCAATCGCCTGGCGCTGCACCGCAGCCTGCAGGACGCGCTGGAGCGCGCGCGGCGCAACGGTACCGAGGTGGCGGTGGGCTACATGGACCTGGACGACTTCAAGCAGATCAACGACCGGCTGGGGCATGCCGCCGGCGACAAGCTGCTGCGCGAGGTGGCGCGGCGCTGGACCACGCGCATGCGCAGCACCGACGTGCTGGCCCGCCTGGGCGGCGACGAGTTCGTGATGGTCATCGCCGACATCGACCCGAACCTGGCGCAGGACGAGCTCGCCGGCGTGTTCGATCGCATCGAGCGCGCCGTGTCCGAGCCGCTGCGGGTCACGCCCACGCGCCAGGTGCGCATCCAGTTCAGCATGGGGGTGGCGCGGTTTCCGGCGGACGGCCACGACATGCACATGCTGCTGCGCGCGGCCGATGCCGCCATGTACCAGCTCAAGCAGCGCAAGGGCCGGCGCCGGACCTGGTGGCAGGTGGGGGTGCGCGGCGACGGGCCGCTCAAGCCCGAGGTGGACTCGCAGCCCTCAGCAGCAGCAGATTGACCCCGGCGTAGGTCGCGTAGCTGAGCAGCCAGGCGGCGCCGATCCACGCCAGGCCGGCGCGCGCGGCGCCGGCGGCCAGCAGCGCCGCGAACAGGGGCAGCGATGCCAGCTCACCCAGGGCGATGGCCCGCGCCCTGCCCTGGGCGTACAGCGCGAACAGGGGGATCCAGGCGGCCACGCGCAGCAGGCTGCCGCTGAAAAACAGCGCGGTGGCGCCCGCGCCGGGCACGAAGCCGCTGCCGTACAGGGCTTCGAATACCCACGGGCGCAGCAGCAGCAGGACCGCGAGGGCCAACGCGCTGGCCGGCAACACGGCCCGCGCCGCGGCGCGCAATTCCTGCGCCCAGAGCGGCGTACCCCAGGCCCGGCCGAAGCGCGGCAGGTACAGCACCGACAACACGCTGGCGGCGATGGAACTCACCCAGTCGGAAACCCGCCACAGCGCCTGCAGGCTGGCGGCCGCCTGCCAGGAAAGCCCCTGGGCGGTGAGAGCGCGCGCAGCCAGCATGGAGGCCGGGCCGAGCACGCCCAAGGCCAGGCCGGCCGGAAGGTAGCGCAGGAGTTCACCGCTGGTCACGGGGGCGGCACCCGGCGAGCGCGGCACCGCGCGCAGGGTCCACGCGGCCACGGCCAGGGCCAGCAGCGCCTGCGCGCCGGCCAGCCAGCGCACCACCGGCAGGCCCTGCGCGGCGTGCCGAGCCTGCAGCGCATGCCCGCCCGGCGCGAGCGCGGCGACCAGCACGCCGACCCCGGCGCCCAGCAGGGCGAGCAGGAACTGCAGGCGCAGGCGCTGCGCGCCCAGCCAGTAGCTGCCGGCCAGGGAACCCAGGCTGAGGGCCACGCCCGCCAGGCCGCCGAGCGCCAGATCATCGCGCGGCAGGCCGATGGCGCCGGCCCAGGGCGCCGGGCCAGCCGCCACGGCGCACAGCAGGGCCGCCACCGCGGCGCTGAGCG
>DAIDHU010000046.1 GCA_027451915.1 Thiomonas sp.
CCTCGATCAGCCCCTCCTGGGGCTTCTCCTTGGCGGTGTCGGGGAGCACGATGCCACTCTAGGTAGTCTCCTCGCGCTCCAGGGGCTTCACCACCACACGGTCGCCCCGTGAGCCCGTCGCGTGTCGCCCGCTCGCGTGCCGCGGCAGCCTCCGCGGCCAGCTGAGCGGCCTCGCGCATCGAGCGGGCGCGCAGGGCCATGGCGCGGAAGTTCAGCACCAGGCAGCGCAGCAGCAGACTGGAAAAGCCCACGCCCGCGCCCAGCCGCACCCAGGCGGATTCGCGCAGGCCCTGGCGCATGGCCCCCAGCAGGGGAAATTTCCACAACAGCAGCGCCAGCGCGATGCTGGTGCCCGCCCACATCCACAGCGCCGAGCGCAGGGGAAGCCGCAAGGCGCCGAAGGAAAACACCACGAACATCACGCCGATGAAATAGCCGGCCACCGTGGGTGCCCACAGCATCGCGCCGATCTGCATGACGATGGCCCAGGCCATCTGCGGGCCCGCGAGGCTCGGGTGAGCGCTGCGCTCGGAGGCGCCGCTCAGTTGCAGGGAGCCGAACAGCACCACGTACAGCAGGGCCAGGCCCGCGTACATGGGCAGCAGGCTTGCCGGCGCGGCGCCGCCGCGCCAGAACAGCGCCAGCACGCCCAGATCGACGGCATAGCTCAGGCCGACCAGGCCCGTCATATGAGCGCGGCGCCGGCGCAGGCGCCGCCGCTCCGAGGCGGGCACGGGCGCGGCGGCAGACGCGGCGTCGGCGCCCGCCCACCATTCGTCCAGCCACACGGACGGCATCGTTTCCCCCCGGGCCGCGCCGCCGCGCGAACCTTTCGCGCCGCGAGGCGACCTCATGTCGTCCAGCCTAGGGGGAGGCCGGCACCAAGTCCTTGTGCTGGCGCAAACTCCTCCCGCCGCGCTCAGGCCTCGGCGGGCAGGGCCTGCTGCGCCTCGCGCAGCACCCGCGCGCCGATGTCCAGGCTGCGCAGGCGCAGCTCGGGGTCGAACACATCGCTGACCAGGATGAACTCGTCCGCCCGCGTGGCTTCGGCCAGGGTTTCGAAGCCCGCGCGCACGGTCTGCGGACCGCCGATCACCGCGGCGGCCAGGAAGTCGGCGATGGCCGCGCGCTCCTGCGCGTGCAGGCCCTGCAGGAACCCCCGGACAGGCGCAGGGAGCTTGCCACGCCGCCCGGTGACGATGCCCAGCACCCGCTGGTAGGTGCTGCTGGCCAGGAAGTCCGCCTGCTCGTCATCCTCGGCCGCGATCAGCGGCACGCCGATGGCCACGTAGGGCTCGCGCAGGGTCTGCGAAGGCTGGAAGCGGCTTCGGTACAGCTCGAGTGCCTGCAGCAGCAGGCGCGGCGCGAAATGCGAGGCGAAGGCGAAGGGCAGGCCCATCTGCCCGGCCAGCGAGGCCGAGAACAGACTCGAGCCCAGCAGCCAGATGGGCACCTGGGTGCCCGCCCCCGGCGTGGCCAGCAGGCGCTGGCCCGGCGTGGGCGGGGCCAGCAATTGCTGCAACTCGGCCACGTCGCGCGGGAAATCGTCTTCCGACTCGACGCGATCACGGCGCAGCGCCCGCATGGTCAGCGGATCCGTTCCGGGCGCCCGCCCCAGGCCCAGGTCGATGCGCCCCGGATACAGCTCGGCCAGGGTGCCGAAGGCCTCCGCGACCACCAGGGGGGCATGGTTGGGCAGCATCACGCCCCCGGAGCCCACGCGGATGCGCTGGGTGCCGCCGGCGATGTGACCCACCAGCACGGCGGTGGCCGAGCTGGCGATGCCCGGCATGTTGTGGTGCTCGGCGAGCCAGTAGCGCACGAAACCGAGTTGCTCGGCGTGGCGCGCGGTGCGCAGCGCGATGGCCAGCGCATCGGCGACGCTGCCACCCTCGCGCACCGCGACGAGGTCGAGCATGGAAAGACGAACACGAGAGAGGGCTTGCATGATGCAGGGATTGTGCAGCGCCCGGCCGCGGCTTGCAGGAGGGGCCTCGCGGCAGTTCCACGCCAACCCCCTGCCCAGGGCGTGGGCAAGCCCCCGCGGGCCCCAGCCACTGCTAGAGTCGACTC
>DAIDHU010000047.1 GCA_027451915.1 Thiomonas sp.
CCCCATGAGTGCCATCGTCGACCTGAACGCCCGCGAGATCCTCGACAGCCGCGGCAACCCCACCGTGGAATGCGACGTCGTGCTGGAAACCGGATTCCTCGGGCGCGCCGCCGTGCCGTCGGGCGCATCCACCGGCACGCGCGAGGCCGTCGAGCTGCGCGACGCCAACCCCCAGCGCTTCGGCGGCAAGGGCGTGCTGCGCGCGGTGGAGCACATCAACACCGAGATCACCGAGGCCGTGATGGGCCTGGACGCCTCCGAGCAGGCCTTCCTCGACCGTACGCTCATCGAGCTCGACGGCAGCGCCAACAAGTCGCGCCTGGGCGCCAACGCGATGCTGGCCGTGAGCATGGCGGTGGCCAAGGCGGCCGCCGAGGAAGCCGGCGTGCCCCTGTACCAGTACCTCGGCGGCTTCGCGGCCTGCGAACTGCCGGTGCCGATGATGAACGTGATCAACGGCGGCGCGCATGCCAACAACAGCCTGGACATGCAGGAGTTCATGATCATGCCGGTGGGCGCGCCCACCTTCCGCGAGGCCCTGCGCTACGGCACCGAGGTGTTCCACGCGCTCAAGGGCATCCTGCACCACCGCGGCATGCCCACCACCGTGGGCGACGAAGGCGGCTTCGCGCCCAATGTGCCCAGCCACGAGGCGGCGCTGCAACTGGTGGTCGAGGCCATCGAGAAGGCCGGCTACAAGCCCGGCGAGCAGATCGCCATCGCGCTGGACCCCGCCTCCAGCGAGTTCTACCGCGACGGCAAGTACCACCTCGAGGGCGAGGGGCAAGTGCTCAGCTCCGAGGAAATGATCGCCCTGTACGAGTCCTGGCTGGGCAAGTACCCCATCGTGTCCATCGAGGACGGCCTGGCCGAGCAGGACTGGGAAGGCTGGAAGCAGCTCACCTCGCGCCTGGGCCGCAAGGTGCAGCTCGTGGGCGACGACATCTTCGTCACCAACACCGAGATCCTGCGCCGCGGCATCGACGAGGGCGTGGGCAACTCCATCCTGATCAAGGTCAACCAGATCGGCACGCTGACCGAGACCTTCGCCGCCATCGAGATGGCCAAGCGCGCCGGCTACACGGCCGTCGTGTCCCATCGCTCCGGCGAGACCGAGGACACCACCATCGCCGACATCGCCGTGGCCACCAACGCCGGCCAGATCAAGACCGGTTCGCTGTCGCGCTCCGACCGCATCGCCAAGTACAACCAGCTGCTGCGCATCGAGGAGAACCTGGGCGACGTGGCGCGCTTCAGCGGCCGGGCCACCTTCTACAACCTGCGCTGAGCCAGCCTCCACCCGAGCCGGCCCCGCGAGGGCCCGATGTCCGATGCGCCGTCTTCGCTGGGTCACCTTGGTACTGCTGGCGGCGCTGGCGCTGATGCAGTGGCCGCTGTGGCTGGGAGAGCGCGGCTGGCCGGCCGTGCACCGCCTGCGCGACCAGCTGCGCGCGCAACTGCAGGCCAACGAGCGCGCGCGCGAGGACAACGAAGCGCTGTCCGCGCGCGCCCGCGACCTGCGCTCCGGCGCGCAGGCCGTGCAGGGCAGCGCGCGCAGCGAAATGGGCATGATGGAGCCCGACGAGGTGTTCGTGCAGGTGCTGCCGGCCTCGAGCCCGCTGCCGCCGGTGGCGGCGCCCTCGGCGCCGACACGCGCGGCGCGGCGCTGAACCCCGGGCGGCGGCACCCGCGCGCGACACCCCAGGGGTGTGCAGCCGGCGGCTACTGCGCCTGCGCCGGGCCGGGCGGCTGGTCCATCCCGGCGTGGAACAACTGCGCCGCGTCGACCAGGTCGAAGGCATAGCCCGCCCCGCAGAACTCGCAGGTCACGTCGACCTCGCCCTGCTCGGCCAGCACCGATTCCACCTCCTCGCGGCCCAGCATGCGCAGCATCTGCGCCACGCGCTGCTTGGAGCAGGTGCAGTGAAAGCGCGGACGCAGGGGCTCGAACACCCGCGCCCCCTCTTCCCAGAACAGGCGACGCAGCACTTCCTGGGGCTCCAGCTCCAGCAGCTCGGCGCGCTGCAGGGTCGACGCCAGGTGCACCGCGCGGGAAAAATCCTCGTCGGCCCGCGCCGCGTCGGACCCGGCCGTACCGCCGGCGCCGGGCATGCGCTGCACCAGCAGCCCGCAGGCCACGCGCTCGTCGGCGGCCAGCATCAGCCACGACGGAATCTGCTCCGACTGATCCAGGTACTGGCGCAGCACGGCCGACAGGTCATGCAGCGCGCGCCCCTCGGCATCGGCCAGCCCCACGATGCCCTGATAGGGCTGCTGTCCGGGCTGGCGCGGGTCCAGGGTGATCACGCAACGCCCGGCGCCATGCTGGTTGGCCAGGCCCATCAGATCGCCCGCGCACGGCTGCGCCGGCGGCGTGCCCTCGATTTCCTTGGCGGTGGCGCGCAGGCCGAAATCGGGCTGGCATTCGGCCACCGCCAGGCGCAGCGGACCGTCGCCATGGATCTGCAGGATCAGCGTGCCGTCGAACTTGAGACTGCCGGCGAGCAGCGCCGAGGCGGCGCTCATCTCGCCCAGCAGCTCCTGCACGCCGCTGCCGTGGCGCCTGCGGCGCAGCATCTCCTGCCAGGCATCGCCCAGGCGCACGGCGACGCCGCGCACATGGCCCTCGCCGAGCATGAACTTGAACAGGCTGTCGGTCATCTCGGCGGCTTCAGGCGGCGGGAGCGGCAGGCACTTCGCGCAGCTCGCGGGAATACTCGACGCCCTTGCGCACGTACACCTCGGCGGCGCGGCGCAGTCCCTGGATCTCCTCGGCGCTCAAGGGACGCACCACGCGCGCCGGAGTACCCAGGATCAGGCTGCCATCCGGAAAGCTCTTGCCCTCCGGCACCAGCGAGCCGGCGCCGACCAGGCAATCGCGCCCGATGGTCGCGCCGTTGAGCACCACGGCCTGGATGCCCACCAGGCTGCCGTCGCCGATGGTGCAGCCATGCAGCATCGCCTGGTGCCCCACGGTCACGCCCTCCCCGATGCGCAGCGCAAAACCCGGATCGGTGTGCAACACCGCGCATTCCTGCACATTGCTGCGCTCGCCGATCTCGATGGGCTCGTTGTCCCCGCGAAGCACCGCGCCGAACCACACGCTGCAGCCCGCCGCCAGGCGCACGCGACCGATCACCCGAGCGGTGTCCGCGACGAACACGCCGGCGGCGAGCTCCGGCTTCCTGTCGCCGATCTGATACATAGCCATGAAGCGATCCTGCCAGTACGAACCATGAACGCGACGAGAATAACCCATGCGCCGGCACGTCGCCCGCCCGCGCAGCCCACCTGCCCGACCGGCCCGATGCCTTGAACTGGACCCTGCCCCGCCTGCGCCCCGGAGAGCCTTTCCCGCCCGCGCACCAGGCGCTGCCTGCCGCAGCCCCCTACCCCGGGCTGCTGGCCGCCGGCGGCAGCGTGGACGCACCGACCCTGCGCGCGGCCTATTCGGCAGGCATCTTCCCCTGGTTCGGCGAGGACGAGCCGCCGCTGTGGTGGAGCCCCGACCCGCGCATGGTGCTGCTGCCGCAAGAGCTGCGGGTGCGGCGCTCGCTGCGCCAGGCGGCGCGGCGCATGAGCCAGGACCCGCGCCTGGATCTGCGCGTGGACACCGCGTTCGGCGCGGTCATGCGCGCCTGCGCCGCGCCGCGCGCCGGCGTGGAGGGCACGTGGATCGGCCCGGCCATCCTGCGGGCCTACGGCGAGCTGCACGCACAGGGCCTGGCGCACAGCTTCGAGCTGTGGCGCGACGGCGAACTGGTGGCCGGGCTGTACCTTGTCGCCCTGGGAGCCGCGGCTTTCGGGGAGTCCATGTTCACCCGCGTGGACGACGGCTCCAAGCTGCTGCTCATGGCGCTGTGCGGCTTCGCGCTGGCGCGCGGCCTGTGGTTCATCGACTGCCAGCAGCAGACCGCCCACCTCGCCAGCCTGGGCGCGCGCCCCTGGCCGCGCGCGCGGTTCCTGCGCGAGCTGGAGCAAGCCCGGCAGCTTCAGGGGCCGCCAAGCTGGCAGTATGATTGGACACAGTTCCGTCAGCATTGCGCAGCCTGGCTGTGACCCACCCGAACGACGTACCGCTCAGCGCGCTGCAGTTCTACTCGACTGCGGCGTACCCCTGCAGCTACCTGCCCGAGCGGCTGGCGCGCTCGCAGGTGGTCACGCCGGCGCACCGGGTGCGTGCCGACGTGTACACCGAGCTGGTGCAGGCGGGCTTCCGGCGCAGCGGGCTGTTCACCTACCGCCCGCAATGCGAGAGCTGCAACGCCTGCATGGCGCTGCGCGTGCTGGCGCAGGAATTCCGCGCCGACCGCAGCCAGCGCCGCGCCTGGAAACGCCATGGCGGGCTGCAGGCGCGGGTGATGAAGCCCGAGTTCGTTCCCGAGCACTACGAGCTGTACCTGCGCTACCAGGCCCGCCGCCATGCGGGGGGCGGCATGGACCAGGACAGCATCGACCAGTACACCCAGTTCCTGCTGCAGAGCCGGGTCGACACACGGCTGGTGGATTTCC
>DAIDHU010000048.1 GCA_027451915.1 Thiomonas sp.
ATGCCGCGGGCCCGCGGGCCTCGCGGTCGGTCCGCCATGCGCGGACCTCGCCGGGATGCCGGGAGGGCCACCTGCCCGACGCGCGAGCGCCGGACGAAGCCGATTTCCCGGGGCCAGACACCTTCAGCTAGAACGAGATGCCAACTGCTTGGATCTTATCCAAAGATTCGGCCAATTGTACTCAAGTTTGATGAGTTGTCATCAATTGGTCGGTCGCGGGCCGCAGTGCGCCAATGGACTCCAGCGCACCGCCCGCGCTGGTCGTTGCTCCCACAAAACCCGAAAAATACGAATGATGCCGGAATTTTTCGCGACGATAAACGGCGTTCAGTGAACATCCACGGAGGACAGGGCGATTCCTTCCCGCGCCCCTCGAGCATAGCGCATCCCGACGGCCCTCAGCGCAGCGTTGCCGGGCCCGACTCGACCAGTCCGCGCAGGGCCTGCAGGCTGCCGCGTTCGGGCGCCGCGCCGCGGCTGCCGTGCACCAGCACACCGCGCTCGTCCTTGGTCGGGTACAGGCTCAGCGTGGCCTCCAGCGCCTGCCCGGGCGTACCGTTCTCGCCCGCCAGGGGCCAGAGGAATTCCAGGCGCTCCACGCTGCGCCGCCCCGCGTAGTGCGGGGCCTGCGAGGTGGCGTAGCGGATGCCGCGGTTGATGCAGTGGATCTCGACTTCCTTCGGGTCGTCGCAGAACAGCAGCAGGTGCAGCCCCGAGTGCTCGGTGGCGGTGCCGTTCCAGACGGCGCCCGCCACATAGGGACGAAACGGCTCGAATTCCTGCATCAGCTCCAAGGCGGCCGCGCGCAGACGCCACAGCAGGCGTGGATGGGTGTCGCCGTGAAACAGGGCCAGGTACTGCTCCACCTGGGCGCGTACGTCGTCGTTGTCGGGCTGCGCGTCGCTGCGCGCCCCCGGGCCGAGCACCTGGTGCAGCGCCTTGCGCTTGGCGCTGGCGTAGTCGAGGCCGTCCTCCACCACCAGCCGCGCGGCGACCGCGGCCAGTTCCTCGCGTAGCGGGTTCATGCGCCCAGTGTAGACCCCCGGCCACCCCACGCGGCGGCCGGGGGCCCGCCCCTTTCTACAATGCGCCGATGCACATCCATATCCTGGGAATCTGCGGCACCTTCATGGGCGGGGTCGCGGCGCTGGCGCAGGCCGGCGGGCATCGGGTCACCGGTTGCGACGCCCAGGTCTACCCGCCCATGAGCGAGCAGCTGCAGGCCCTGGGCATCGAGCTGGTCGAGGGCTTCGGCGCCGAGCAGCTCGCGCTGCGCCCCGACCTGTGGGTCGTGGGCAATGCCGTCAGCCGGGGCAACCCGCTGCTGGAGGCGATCCTCGATGCCCAGCAGGCCTACACCAGCGGCCCGCAGTGGCTGGCCGAGCATGTGCTGGCCCGGCGCTGGACCCTGGCCGTGGCCGGAACCCACGGCAAGACCACCACGTCGTCCATGCTCGCGTGGATCCTCGACCAGGCCGGACGGCGTCCGGGCTTCCTGATCGGGGGCGTGGCGCAGGACTTCGGCGTGTCCGCGCGCCTTGGCGAAGGAGAGTGCTTTGTCGTCGAGGCCGACGAATACGACACTGCGTTCTGCGACAAGCGCTCCAAGTTCGTGCACTACCGGCCGCGCACGGCGATCCTCAACAATCTCGAATACGACCACGCCGATATCTTCCCCGACCTGGCGGCCATCGAGACCCAGTTCCATCACCTGGTGCGCACGGTGCCCCGGCGAGGCCGCCTGATCGTGCCGTTG
>DAIDHU010000049.1 GCA_027451915.1 Thiomonas sp.
GCGTCGAAGTCGACCGCCGCCATCAGCTCGACCCCGCCGACGATCTCGCGGTTCGAAAGGATCACCGCGTCGGGACCGAGATCGCCGCGGATGCGCGCCAGCACCTCGCGCGTGCTGGTCCCGGTGTAGCGTTTGATTTTCACGTCTTAGGCTCCGAGCGTTTGGGTGATCCGCACCTGCTTCTGATCAGGCACTTCGGCATAGGACAGCACACGCAGTCGCGGCGCCGAGCGCGCCAGCAGACGCGCCAGGAACTGGCGCAGCGGTGCCACGGTCAGCAGCACCGGGCTGGCGCCCTGCGACTCCATGCGCTGCATCATGTCCCGCGCGCGATCCATCAGGCGCTGCGCCAGCCCCGGCTCCACCGCAGCCTGCGCCGGGTCCGCGCGCAGGCTGGCAAGCAGGATCTGTTCCAGCTGCGGCTCGAGCACCGCCGCCGACAGTTCCCGGTTGGCCCCGCTGAGCGACTGCACGATGAAGGAACCCAGGGCCTGACGCACCCGCGCCGTCAGCTCGTCGGTGTCCGTCACCTGCTGGGCGTGCTCGGCCAGCACCTCGGCGATGGTGCGCATGTCGCGGATGGGCACCGCCTCGGCCAGGAGGTTCTGCAATACCTTGCGCAGCCGGTCGGCGCTGAGCAGCTTGGGAACCAGGTCCTCCACCAGCTTGGGCGAGCGCTCCGACAGGTGGGACAGCAGGCCTTCCACCTCCTCGCGTCCCAGCAGGTCCGCGGCGTGCGACTGCAGCAGATGATGCAGGTGGGTGGCGATCACCGTGCTGGGATCGACCACCGTGTAGCCCATGGCCAGCGCGGAGTCGCGCTGGCCCGGCTGGATCCACACCGCCGGCAATCCGAAGGCCGGATCCGTGGTGGGCTGGCCCTGCAGGTTGCCGCTGACCTGGCCGGGGTTGATGGCCATGAGCATGTCCGGGAACACCTCGCCGGCGCCGATCTCCACCCCCTTGAGGGCGATGCGGTAGCCCCCGGGGCGCAATTCCAGGTTGTCGCGAATGTGCACGGCGGCCACCAGGAAGCCCAGCTCCTGCGCGAACTTGCGCCGCACCCCCCGGATGCGCGCCAGCAGCTCCCCGCCCTGCGTGCGGTCCACCAGTGCGATCAGGCGGTAGCCCACGTCCAGGGCCAGGGTGTCCACCGGCTCGATCTGCGACCAGCTCACCTCCTCCGGCTCGGTGCCGGCCTCGGCCGCCGGCGCCGCCGCCGCCGCGGGCGCCGCGGCCTCGCGCTGCTCGCGGCGCTCGCGCAGCCACAGCACGCCGCCCAGCACCCCCGCGGCCAGCAGGAAGGACAGGTGCGGCATGCCAGGAACCAGGCCGATCAGGCCCAGGATGCCGGCCGCGATGCCCAGCACCCGCTTGTGGCGAAACAGCTGCCCCACCAGTTGCAGGCCCACGTCCTGGCCGGTGGACACGTTGCTGATGACGATGCCCGCCGCGATGGAAATGACCAGCGAGGGAATCTGCGCCACCAGCGCGTCCCCGATGGACAGCAGGGTGTAGTTCTGCGCCGCCTGCGACAGGCTCAGCCCGTGCATGAGCACGCCGATGATCAGCCCGCCCAGCAGGTCGATGAACAGGATCAGGATGGCCGCCACCGCGTCGCCGCGCACGAACTTGCTGGCGCCGTCCATGGCGCCGAAGAAATCGGCCTCCTGCGCGATGTCCGCGCGGCGCCGGCGCGCCTCGTCCTGGTCGATGAGCCCGGCGTTGAGGTCGGCGTCGATGGCCATCTGCTTGCCCGGCATCGCATCCAGGGTGAAGCGGGCGCTGACCTCGGCGATGCGTCCCGCGCCCTTGGTGATCACGACGAAATTGATCACCACCAGGATGGCGAAGATGATGATGCCCACGGCGTAGTTGCCGCCGACCACGAACTGGCCGAAGGACTCGATCACCTGTCCGGCGGCTCCGGCGCCGCTCTGTCCGTTGAGCAGGATCACTCGCGCCGCCGCCACGTTCAGCGAAAGGCGCAGCAGCGTGGTCAGCAGGATGGCCGTGGGAAAGGCCGCGAAATCCAGCGGGCGTGTCAGGTACAGGGTGACCAGCAGGATGATCAGCGACAGGGTGATGTTGAAGGTGAACAGCACGTCCAGCAGGAAGGTGGGCAGCGGCACCACCAGCATCATGAGGATCATCACCACCAGCAGCGGCGCCGCCAGCAGGCGCCAGTCCAGACGCATCAGGCGCGCGCGCAGGGCCGCGCCGGCGGGGTTCGCGCCGGCGGCGGGGGGAACGGAAGTCGCCATGGTCAGTGCACCGGCATGGCCGTGTCGGCCGAGGTATCGAGATCAGCGGGAATCGCCCAGTCGGCGGGTGCCCGCGCCTGCTGCGGCAGCGCGCGCAGCTGGTAGACATAGGCCAGCAGCAGCGCCACGGCGTTGTACAGCTTCACCGGGATCTCCTGCTCCAGCTCCGCGTAGCGGTACAGCGCGCGCGCCAGCGGCGGCGCCTCCACCACCGCCACGCCATGCTCGACGGCCAGCTCGCGGATGCGCGCGGCCACGCGGTCCGCGCCCATGGCCAGCACCACCGGCGCCCGCTGTCGGCCCTGTTCGTAGCCCAGCGCCACGGCGAAGTGGGTCGGGTTGGTCACCACCACGTCGGCCTTGGGCACCGCGGCCATCATGCGCCGGCGCGCGCGCTCGCGCTGCATGGCGCGCAGGCGCTGGCGCACCTCGGGGTTGCCCTCGCTCTCGCGCATTTCATCCTTCAGGTCCTGGCGCGACATCTTCAGCTTCTTGTTGAGCTGCACGATCTGCCAGGGAACGTCCACCGCGGCCACCAGCAGCGTGGCCGCGGCGAGCCAGACGAAGGCATGCCCGCACAGCCTGCCCAGCAACGCCGGCGCCTGACTGGGCGCCACGCCCAGCAGGCTGAGCAGCTCGCCGCGCCGCGACCACAGCACCATGGCCAGCAGCGAGCCGATCACCGCCGTCTTGAGCATGGCCTTGCCCAGTTCCACCAGGCCGCCGAGCGAGAACATGCGCTGGATGCCGGCGACCGGATCCAGGCGCGTGAAGTCGGGCGCCAGCGCCTCCAGGCTGAACACCCAGCCGCCCAGCGCCACACCGCCGACGATGCTCATGAGCACACTCAGAAACAGCAGCGGCAGGGCCACCAGCAGCCCGTCGCGCGCGACCCCGGC
>DAIDHU010000050.1 GCA_027451915.1 Thiomonas sp.
GTGCGCGGCAGCGGCCATCTCCGCCGGATCCACGCCCACCAGTTGCGCGGCCACCGGGCCCGGCTCGCCCTCGTGGTTCATGCGCAGCGCGGTCTTGCGCGACGCACGCAGTTCCGCGCGGGACGCGACCATCTCGCTGACGCAGTGGCCGGCGCCCAGGCGCCGCGCCAGGCGCCGCCAGGGCAGGTCGGTGACCCCGGCCATCGGCGCCGTGAACACGCGGTTGGCCAGCTCGTGCGGGCCGACGCGCAGCGGCGTTCCGAAGGCGGGGAGGGCGGTGGCGGAGGCGGGCATGGGTAGGTGGTCTGCTCCCCCCGGGGCCGGGCGCCGGCGCGGCCGGGGCAGGCGCGCCGGTCGGGGCGCTGGCCCGGACCCGCGTGGCGGGTCCGAAGGCGGCGTGCGGGGGAAGGGGCGGATTCTAGTGCGATGCGCAGGCAGCCTGCGCGCTTTCTCGCGCCACCAGCAGGGCGCGCGCCGCGCGGCTGCCGTTGGGGCGCCCGATGGCGCGGCTGATGAAATCGCCGCAGTCGACCACCGCCTGCAGGTCCACGCCCGTGGCGATGCCCATGCCGTGCAGCATGTACAGCAGGTCCTCGGTGGCCAGGTTGCCGGTGGCTCCGCGGGCGTAGGGGCAGCCCCCCAGCCCCGCCACCGAGGCGTGGAAGCTGCTCACGCCCAATTGCAGGGCGGCCAGCACGTTGACCAGCGCCTGCCCGTAGGTGTCGTGGAAATGCCCGGCCAGGCGCTGCATGGGCAGCACCCGCGCCGCGGCCTCGAAAGCCGCCTGCACGGCGCCCGGCGTGCCCACGCCGATGGTGTCGGCCACGTCCACGCTGTCGCAGCCCAGGTCGGCCATGCGGCGCACCACCTCGGCCACCGCGGCCGGCGCGATCGCGCCCTCGTAGGGGCAGCCCAGCGCGCAGGAGATGCTGCCGCGCAGGCGCAGCCCGGCCTCGCGGGCCATGCGTGCCACCGGCTCGAAGCGTTCGATGGATTCGGCGATGGAGCAGTTGATGTTGCGCCGCGCGAAGGATTCGCTGGCGGCCGAGAACACCACCACCTCCTGCACCCCGGCGGCCAGGGCCGCTTCCATGCCGCGCACGTTGGGCACCAGGGCGGAATAGACCACGCCCGGGGCGCGGCGTATGCCGGCCAGCACCTCGGCGCCGTCGGCCATCTGCGGCACCCAGCGCGGGGACACGAAGGCCGCCGCCTCGATGGCGGGCAGGCCGGCCGCCGCGAGACGGTCGACGAGTTCGATTTTCACGGACGCGGGGACCGGGGTGGATTCGTTCTGCAATCCGTCGCGAGGGCCGACCTCGACGACCTCGACGCGGGCGGGCAGGGATGGTGCCATGGCAATGTTCTCCGGAAAACGGGGTCGGGCCTCAGTAGCCCAGGCGCGCATCGACCATGCCGCCGGGGGCGTCTCCGCGCTCCAGCGCGGCGATCTTGCGCATGATCTGCGCGGCCGCGGGGCCGACCAGGGTCTGGGCGGCCACATGCGGGGTGATGCGCACCCGAGGGTGCGACCACAGCGGGTGCTCGGGCGGGAGGGGTTCGGTCTCGAACACGTCCAGCGTGGCGCCGCCCAGGTGCTGCTGGTCGAGCAGGTCCAGCAGGTCCTGCTCGACCAGCACGGCTCCGCGGCCGGCGTTGATCACGTAGGCGCCGCGGGGCAGCTGGCTCAGCGCGCCATAGTCGAGCAGGCCGTGGGTGTCGGCCGTGAGCGGCAGCAAGGCCACCAGCACGCGGCAGTGCCCCAGGAACTCGTACAGGCGGTCGATGCCGTAGACGGGGCCGTCGAAATCGGCGCCGGCGCGCGGCGTGCCGCTGCGGGTGCAGGCCAGCACGGGAAATTCCATGGCCTGCAGGCGCCGAGCTGCGGCCAGGCCCATATGCCCCAGGCCGAGGAAACCCACGCCGAATCCGGTGCGGGGCGCCAGCACCAGGGGTTCCCAGGTGCCATGCGCCTGAAGCGCCGCGTAGTCGCTCATGCGCCGATAGGCATGGAGCACGGCCTCGGCCACGTAATCGGCCATCTGCCTGCCCATGCCGGCGTCCTCCAGGCGGATCAGCGGCACCTGCGGGGCGTGCGCGCGCATCAGGGGCAGCAGCGCGTCGACCCCGGCGCCCAGGTTGAACACCGCGCGCAGCTCCTGCTGGCCGGCCAGCCATTCGGCGGGGGGCTTCCACACCAGCGCGAAATCGGCCTGTTCGTCCGGCTGCTCGACCGCGTCGAACACCTCGACGGCCAGGCGCAGTTCCCCGGCATGCTGCGCCAGCGCGTCGCGCCAGCGGCGAAACGGTTCATCGGGATCCCAGACGGCCAGTTTCATGAGCCTTGCGCGGCGCGCGCGGGTCGGTCCACCGTGCTCAGGCCTGCGCGGCGCTGGCGTGCAGGCCCAGGCGCTCGAACAGCCGGCGGTCAGCGTCCACCTCGGCGTTGCCGGTGACCAGCAGGGTGTCGCCGTAGAAAATCGAGTTCGCCCCCGCCAGGAAACACAGGGCCTGGATCCCGTCGCCCAGATCCTTGCGCCCGGCCGACAGCCGTACCCAGGCCCGCGGCATGCAGATGCGCGCCGCGGCCACGCTGCGAACGAATTCGAAGGGGTCCAGCTCGGGCGCGTGCTCCAGCGGCGTGCCCGCCACGCGCACCAGGGAGTTGATGGGCACCGATTCCGGGTAGGGATCCAGCCCGGCCAGCTGCGCCAGCAGCGCGGCGCGGTCGGCGCGGCTTTCGCCCATGCCGACGATGCCGCCGCAGCACACCCGCATGCCCGCGTCGCGCACCGCCTGCAGGGTGTCCAGGCGATCCTGGTAGGTGCGGGTGCTGATGATGCTGCCGTAGAACTGCGGGGAGGTGTCGAGGTTGTGGTTGTAGTAGTCCAGCCCCGCGTCCGCCAGGCGCCGTGCCTGGCCGGGCTGCAGCATGCCCAGGGTCATGCAGGTCTGCAGGCCCATCTGCTTGACGCCCTCGATGATGGGCACCAGCTTGTCGAGGTCGCGTTCCTTGGGTTCGCGCCAGGCCGCCCCCATGCAGAAGCGGCTGGCGCCGGCGTCGAGCGCGGCGCGCGCATGCTCCAGCACGCGCTCGGCGTCCATCAGCTTGTCGGCCTCCACGCCGGCCTGGTAATGGGCCGACTGCGGGCAGTAGCCGCAGTCCTCCGGGCAGCCCCCGGTCTTGATCGACAGCAGCGAGGACAGCTGCACCTCGGTGGGGTCGAAATGCTCGCGGTGCACCTGCTGCGCCTGCCACAGCAGCTCGGGCAGGGGCAGGGCCAGCAACTGCTCGATGCGCTGTGCGCTCCAGGCCTGCGTCGCGGCCTCGGCCTGCGGGGACTGTGCCGCCTGCGCGCGGCGCGGCAACGGGGGCTGGATGGTGGAAACTTGCATCGACATTCCTTGGTGGTTCAGGCCGTGCGCTGTTCCTGCAGGCCGAGTTGTTCCTTCATTTCGTCGCGGATCTTGAACTTCTGCACCTTGCCGGTGATGGTCAACGGGAAACCCTGCACGAAACGGATGTAGCGCGGGATCTTGTAGTGGGCGATCTGTCCCTGGCAAAAACCACGGATGTCCTGCTCGGTGGGCGACGTGCCGGGCCTGGGGATGATCCAGGCGCACAGCTCCTCGCCGTATTTTGCGTCCGGAACCCCCACCACCTGCACGTCCTGCACCATCGGGTGGCGGTAGAGGAACT
>DAIDHU010000051.1 GCA_027451915.1 Thiomonas sp.
GAAGAACACCTGGCCCACCTTGTCCTGCAGCACCTCGGCTTCCACCGACGGGCCGTAGCGCTTTTGCAGCACGGTCAGCGGCACCTTGCCGGGGCGGAATCCGGACACGCGCGCCGTGCGGGACATGTTCTTCAGGCGCGCAACGACTTCGCTCTGCAGGTCCGCCTTGGGCACCGAGACGGTGATGCGGCGTTGCAGCTTATCCAGGGTTTCTACGGCTGTCATGGAAAAATCCGTTGTTCGGTCAAAAGTTCGGCCGGGGGCGTCATGGTGCGAGGGGGGGGACTCGAACCCCCACGCCTGTGAGGGCGTCAGGACCTAAACCTGGTGCGTCTACCAATTTCGCCACCCTCGCGCGCATCCTCGGCGCCGGCGTGATGCCCCCGGCTTCCGCTCGGCGATTGCGTCGCGGCCGGGTTGGGGTCGCGATTGCAGGCGGCGTGCCGCGGCGTCGTGCAGACGTCGGCGAAAAAAGCATTCTATCCTTTGCGCCGGGCGCGCCCCCGAGGCAAGCTACGACGCCCCTTCCGACCCTCCTTCCATGGCCTCCGTAGACCCCCTGCAGCCCGATTTCGCTCCACGTGGCACCGCGTGGTACTACGCCACGCTGCACCTGCCGGGGCCGCGGCGACGCCACCTGTTGCTGCTGCAGGCCTGGTGGCGGGCGGTGCGGGTGATTCCGGCCTCGGTGTCGGACCCGATCGTGGGCGCGGCCAAGCTGGGGTGGTGGCGCGCCCAGCTGCAGCAGATCGACCAGGGCCGACCGGATCATCCGCTGCTGCGCGAGCTGCACCCTGCGCTGCGCGAGGCCGCGGGCGCGGCGGCGCTGCTGGAGCAGGCGCTGGACACGGTGCAGCCGGCGGCCCCTTCCGCGCGCGCGGACTGGGACGCGCTGCACGCCGAACTGCTGCGCGGCAGCGGCAGCGTGGCGCGCGTGGCCATGCGCCTGGCCGGGGGCGACGACCCGGCGGCGCAGGCCTATTTCGCGGAGCTGGCGGCCGCGCTGGATCTGGTGGTGCTGCTGCGTGACGTCGGCCGCGACGCGCGCGAGCAGGTGGTGCGCCTGCCACGCTCGCTGCTGCGCGCCCATGGCCTGGGGGAGCAGGATTTCACCCAGCTGCGCGACTCCCCGCAAATGCGCGCGGCGCTGCGCGAGGCGGCGGCGCAGGCGCGGCTGCGCCTGCAGGCGGCACGCTCGCTGCGCCCTCGCGGCATGGGCCGCGCGGGACGGGTGCCGGGCGCGCTGGCCCGCATGGGCGAGGCCTTGCTGCGCGAACTCGAGCAGGCGGACCACGCCCTGCTCGAGCAGCGCATCAGCCTGCCGCCGCTGCGCCTGCTGTGGGAAGCCTGGCGCGCCAAGTTTGAACGCGTCTAGCAGGCTGTCCCGCCAATGACTGCCATTTCGTTCCCGTGCCTGCGGAAGCGATCGGCGGCGCGGACACGCATGGAGTGATCATCGCCGGGGGCTCGAACTACAAAAATGGCCCCTCGTCCATCCATGGAACGTCCCGGAAAGTGCAGGCACAACCTACGATGCGCTCCTTCGCCGACTTCCGGAGCTGATCATGCGCCGACCGATTCAGCTTTTTCTCCTCGTCCCCATGCTGGCGTCGGCTGCCGGGGCGGATGGCTTCGATACAGGCGAGCAACGGGAAGGCTCCAAGCGCATCGCGAGCCCGCCGTTGAGCATTCTCATGCAGGGCGCCGTCCAACGTGCCGATGGCATGCTGGTCATCCATCCCGGTCATCACTCCGCTCAGGCCAATGCCTACCACCAGGCCCTGTGCACAGCCTACGGAGGGATGGACGTCACGGACCAGAACGAGGTCGTAGTCAGCCCGCCGGGAGGCGATAGCTTCGGGTGCAAGCTGGCACGCCCGCCCACCGACGAGCCGGCATTCACCCATGACATTGCCGTCGATGACCAGGGGCGCATCTACCGGTGGGTGCCAGCCGATCCAGCAACGACGCAAGGTCGAACCGAATCTGCTCCGGCACAACCATGCATGCCGGAAAACCAGGCCAATCCAGCCATATCCACGTTCCGCATCGAACCCCACGCGGTTCAAGGGCGCGTACCGAAGGATCGCCCCTACAACACCTACAGTTGGGTGGACTTCCTTGATGTCCCCTACTCCGCGCAATTCGCCGTCGACTCGACCGTATTCGAATCCAACCCATGCCACTGGCACCAAAGCGGAGTGATCGATGCTGGCCCCGGCATGAGATATGGTGGAACTCCGGTGTGTATGGCGGACCGAACGCAGGGCGTTCGATCATGGATCCAAGGCTGTCATGCCTCCACCTGCAATTCGGACGAACAATGGGTCATCCACCAGTAGTGGCCTCACTACTAGCCCGTGACCGCGCGGCGCATGGCCGCGGGCAGCTCCACGCTCTTGCGCAGCGTGTGGTCGATCCACACGACCTTGGCCCCGCCGTTGGCGTAGACCTCCCCGGGGCGGTCGTCACGCGCTAGCTCGTAGTAGGTGTCGAAACTGCTGCGCCCGGGGTTGGCCGCGTAGACCCGCACCCGCACCGAGCCGGGATGGCGCAGCTCGCGCAGGAAGTTGCAGAAGGCGTTGACCACCACCGGGCCCTGCCCGGCGGGCGGCGCATCGGGGCCCTTGCCGGCCTGTTCCAGCAGCGCGTGCAGCCAGTCCATGCGGCCGATCTCCATGTAGCGGAAGTACAGGGTGTTGTTCACGTGCCCCATGGCGTCCATGTCGCCCCAGCGCATGGGAACGACGGTCTCGAACACCAGGCGGCGCTGTTCGGGAAGGCTGAATTCCATCGCGCCCCCTCAGACCCCGAAGCCGTCGTCGGCGGAGATGACCGCGCCGTTGACGAAATGGCTCTGGCCGCTGGCCAGCATCAGCAGCACGGGGTCGAGGTCCTCGGCCCGGCCCACGCGCTTGCGCGGCAGCATCTCGACCAGCTTGCGCCCGGCTTCGGTGTCCCAGTGCTCGTGGTTCATCTCGGTGTCGATGTAACCGGGGCAGATGGCGTTGACGTTGATGCCGAAGCGGCCCCATTCGAGCGCCATGGCGCGGGTCATGTGGACCGCCGCCGCCTTGCTCATCGAGTACACGCCGATCTGCGGCAGCACGCGCAGCCCGGCCATGGAGGCGATGTTGATGATTCGCCCTCCCGCCCAGGTGCCCGGGGCGGCGCCGCGCGAGCGCGCGATCATGCGCCGCGCCACTTCCTGCGCGACGAAAAAGGCGCCGCGCACATTGGTGTCGAACATCAGGTCGAAGTCCTCGGGCCGCACGTCGACCAGCCTGGAGGCCACCGACACGCCGGCGTTGTTGACCAGGATGTCGATGTTGCCCACCTCGGTTTCCGCATGCGCCACCGCGCTGCGGATGCTGGCGGGGTCGTCCACGTCCAGCGCCACAACGTGGGCGTCGCCGCCGGCGCCCTCGATGCTGGCGCGCAGTTCCTTGAGGCGCTCGGTGCGCCGGCTGGCCAGCACCACCGCGGCGCCGGCACCCGCCAGCGCCCGCGCGAACTGCCAGCCGAGGCCGCTGGACGCTCCGGTGACGAGCGCCACGCGCCCGGAAAGATCGATCGTATAAGCCATGGGATGGTTTCTGACAGGAAGTGCGGCTCGGCCCTCGCCGCCGCAAGCGCCCGATGCTACGCGCCTTGACGCGCCGCAACAACGGCGTCGACCCTGGCTCGCGCTTGCGCGCGCCGCGCCTGGCCAGGCGCGACGCGCACGGCAGCGGGGTGCGGATTTGTCGATAATGCGTGCATGTCCGAACGAACCATTCCGCTGGTCGATCACCGCTACGCGGCGAGCATTCCCCAGGTCCCCGCGGTGGCGCCCGCCGCGGGCAGCCAGGTGCACGATCGCCTGGGCAGACCCCTGCACGACCTGCGGATCTCGGTGACGGACCGCTGCAATTTCCGCTGCACCTACTGCATGCCGAAGGAGATCTTCGACACCCAGTACGAGTTCCTGCGCCATGACGAGCTGCTTCGATTCGAGGAGATCGAGCGCGTGGCGCGCGCCTTCGTGGAACTCGGCGTGCGCAAGCTGCGCATCACCGGCGGCGAGCCGCTGCTGCGGCGCGGCGTGGAACAGCTGGTGGCCATGCTGGCGCGCCTGCGCGGCGCCGACGGCGAGGCCGTGGAGCTGACCATGACCACCAATGCCTCGGCGCTGGCGCGCAAGGCGCAGGCGCTGCGCGAGGCCGGCCTGCACCGCGTCACGGTGAGCCTGGACGCGGTGGACGACGAGGTGTTTCGTCGCATGAACGACGTGGATTTCCCGGTGGCCACGGTGCTCGAGGGCATCCGCGCCGCGCAGCAGGCGGGGCTGGCTCCGGTGAAGGTGAACATGGTGGTGCAGCGCGGGGTCAACGACCACCAGGTGCTGCCCATGATCGAGCATTTCCGGGGCAGCGGCGTGGTGCTGCGGTTCATCGAGTTCATGGACGTGGGCAACACCAACGGCTGGCGCATGGACCAGGTGCTGCCCGCCGCCGAGTTGCTCGAGCGCATCGGCGAGCGCTACCCCCTGCGCGCGCTGGATCCCACGGTGGTGGGCGAGACCGCCGAGCGCTGGATGCTGGCCGACGGCAGCCTGGAGATCGGGCTCATCTCCAGCGTCACGCGGGCCTTCTGCCGCGATTGCAACCGCGCGCGCCTGTCGATGGAGGGCAAGCTGTACCTGTGCCTGTTCGCCAGCCACGGCCACGACCTGCGCGCGCTGCTGCGCGGCGACGCCGCGCGCGGCGTGCAGGCGGTGAGCGACCAGGACTTGCGCGGGGCCATCGCCCAGGTCTGGAAGGCGCGCGCCGACCGCTACTCGGAATTGCGCGGCCAGGCCGCCCCCGACACCGGCGCGCCCTCGCCGCGGCGGGTCGAGATGTCCTACATCGGCGGCTGAGATGGCCGAGCGCGATGCGGGGGCCGCGCAGGCGCGGGCTTCGATCGACCCCACCCTGATCACCGGGCTGGTGCTGGCCGGCGGGCGCGGCTCGCGCATGGGCGGAGCCGACAAGGGCCTGCTGGACCTGCACGGCCTGAGCCTGGCGGGCCACGCCCTGCGCCGTCTTTCACCGCAGGTGGGCTCGCTGCTGATCAGCGCCAACAGGCACCTGGACGAATACGCCCGGCTGGGCGCGCGGGTGCTGCCCGACGCCCAGCCCCAGGCCTTCGCCGGCCCGCTGGCCGGCATCGCCGCGGGCCTGCGGGCCTGCGCCACGCCGTGGCTGCTGTGCGTGCCCTGCGACGGCCCCTGGCTGCCGCCGGACCTGGCGCAACGCCTGGGGCAGGCCGCGCTCGCCGCGGGGCGCGACGCCGCCATCGCCGTGGCCGGCGGGCGCCGCCAGCCGGTGCATGTCCTGCTGCGCAGCGAGCTGCTGGATTCGCTGCTCGAATTCCTGCGCGGCGACGGCCGCAAGGTCGAGGACTGGCTGCGGACGGTGGGTTTCGCCGAAGCCGTGTTCGAGGACCCGCGGGCCTTCGACAATATCAACCTGCCGCAACAGCTCGAGGCCCTGCGGGCGCCCGAATGATGCGAAGCCTGCCCGGGAAATCCGAGATGTCAGCGCCCTCCTCGCCCGCCGAACACACCCTGCTCAGCGTGGAGCAGGCACGCGAGATGCTGCGCCAGTTGCCCGCGCCGCAGCTGCAAAGCCGGCTGGTGCCCCTGCACGAAGCCTTGCAGCGCGTGCTGGGCGCCGACGTGGTGGCGCCCTTCGACGTGCCCGCCCACGACAACGCCGCCATGGACGGCTACGCACTGCGCGGGGCCGACCTGGTGGAGGCCGCGCCGGCAAGCCTGCGCGTGGTCGGGCGGGCGCTGGCGGGGCATGCCTTCGCCGGCGAACTGCCCGCTCGGGCCTGCGTGCGCATCATGACGGGCGCGGTGCTGCCGGCCGGCTGCGACACCGTGGTGCCGCAGGAGCTGTGCCGCGAGACCGAGGGGCAGCTGCACATCCCGCCCGGAGCGGTACGCGCCGGCGACCATGTGCGCCGCCGCGGCGAGGACCTGTGCGCCGGACGCGCGGCGCTGCGGCTGGGGCGCGTGCTGCGCGCCGCCGATCTGGGGCTGGCGGCCTCGCTGGGCATCGGCGAGCTGCCGGTGCGCAGGCGCCTGCGCGTGGCCTTCCTGTCCAGCGGGGATGAACTGCGCTCCATCGGCCAGGCCCTCGATGCGGGCTGCATCTACGACAGCAACCGCCACACCCTGTGGGCCATGCTGGCGCGCCTGGGCTGCGAGGCGCTGGACCTGGGGCTGGTGCCGGACGATCCGCACTTGCTGGAGGCTGCGCTGCGCCGGGGCTGCGAACAGGCCGACGTGGTGATCAGCTCCGGGGGGCTCGGAGTCGGCGACGCCGACCACCTGGGACGCACCCTGGCGCGCCTGGGGGATGTCACCTTCCGCCAGGTCGCGCTGCGCCCGGGGCGCCCGCTGGCCTGCGGGTTGCTGCGCTGCGAGGCCGGCGACAAGGTGCTGCTGGGCCTGCCGGGCAATCCGGTGGCCGTGATGGTGACCTTCTACGTGCTGGTGCGCGAGTTGCTGCTGCGCCTCATGGGCGCCGCCCCGGCCGAGCCCCTGCTGCTGCGCGCGGTGGCGGCGCAGGCGCTGCGCAAGCGCCCGGGGCGCACCGAATACCAGCGGGCCACGCTGCGCCGTCTGCCCGATGGGCGCTGGGAAGCCACGAGCACCGGCAACCAGGGCTCGGGGGTGCTGCACTCCATGAGCCAGGCCGACGGGCTGCTGGTACTCGAGCACGACCGCGGCAACGTGGCCGCGGGGGAGGAAGTGGACTTCCTGCCGTTCGAGGGCCTGGTGTAGCTTCAGAAAATGCGGTTGATCAGGTCCTCGCCCAGGCCGATGCCGGCCCCCATGGCCACCGCCTGCCCGAACCCGGAGCCCAGGAACCCGCGCAGCATGGAGCCCATGCCGCCCTGCTGGGGATAGCCCTGCTGGGGGTAGCCCTGCTGGGGGTAGCCCGGGGCGTAGGCCGGCGCCTGCTGGGGCGCCATGGCCGGCACGCCCGCCTGCGCGCCCGCCGCCTGCATGCGCTCGTGCTCGGCCTGCCACATGGCGTGGATGGCCTGCAGCAGCGCGTTCATCTGCTGTTGCTGGGCCTGCACCGCCAGCGCCAGCTCGCGCAGGTCGAGCTGCCACTCGCGGGCGTCGGCGTTGCCGCCCTGCGCCGCGCCCTGCAGCTTGCCGGCCAGCGCCTGGAGTTCCTGCGCGATGGTCTGGTCCTGCGCCTGCAGCTGGGCGTAGGCCTGGTCGATGGTGGGTAGGTCCATGTCAGCCCTCCTTCGCGTGGTTGATCGAATACTTGGGAATCTCGATGGTCACGTCATCGCCATCGAGAATAGCCTGACAGGACAGCCTCGAGCTCGGCTCCAGGCCCCAGGCGCGGTCCAGCAGGTCTTCCTCGCTCTCGTCGGCCTCGCCCAGCGAGTCGAAGCCCTTGCGCACGATCACATGGCAGGTGGTGCAGGCGCAGGACATCTCGCAGGCATGCTCGATGGGGATGCCGTGCTCGAGCAGGGCCTCGCAGATCGAGGTGCCGCGTTCGGCCTCGACCCTGGCGCCTTGCGGGCAGTATTCCTGGTGCGGAAGTACGGTGATCACGGGCATGGGGCTCATTCTCCGTTGCCGGTGTCGTTTCCGGCCAGGCTGTCGATGCTGCGCCCGGCGAGGGCACGCTGGATGCTGCGGTTCATGCGTTGAGCGGCGAAGGGCTCGGTTTCCCGGGCCAGTGCGGCGATGGCGTCGCGGATGGCCAGGTGGTCCTGCCCCCGCGCGGCCTGGGCCAGTGCCGCCATGGCAGCATGGATCGCGTCGCGCTCTTCGGCTTGAAGCAGGTCGGAATCGGCCTGCATGGCCGTGCGCGTGGCCTCGAGCAGGCGTTCGGCCTCGACCTGCTCCTCGCGCAGCGCGCGCGAGGCCGCGTCGGCGTCGGCATGGTGGAAGGCCGAGCGCAGCATGTCGGCGATCTGGCCGTCGTCCAGGCCGTAGCTGGGCCGCACCTCCACATGCGCCTGCACGCCGCTGCTGGCCTCGCGCGCGCTGACCTCGAGCAGGCCGTCGGCATCCACCTGGAAGGTCACCAGCACGCGCGCGGCACCGGCCGGCATGGGGGGAATGCCGCGCAGCTCGAAGCGCGCCAGCGAGCGACAGTCGGCGACCAGGTCGCGCTCGCCCTGCACGACGTGGATGGACATGGCCGTCTGGCCGTCCTTGTAGGTGGTGAACTCCTGCGCGCGCGCGGTGGGAATGGTGCTGTTGCGGGGAATCACCCGCTCGACCAGCCCGCCCATGGTCTCCAGGCCCAGCGACAGCGCGATCACGTCCAGCAGCAGGGTGTCGTCCTCGGTGTTGCCGGCCAGCGCATGGGCCTGGCGCGCGGCTCCGATGGCCACGACCTCGTCGGGATCGAGGTCGGTCATGGGCTCGCGTCCGAAAAATGACCGCACCGCCTCCCGCACCACGGGCATGCGGGTGGCTCCGCCCACGAGGATGATGCCCGACATGTCCTGCGCCAGCACGCCGGCGTCCTCCAGCACGCCGGCCAGCAGCTCGACGGTGCGCCGGGTCAGGTCGCGGGTGCAGGCCTCGAAGTCCTCGCGGCTCACCAGGGTGTCGACCGTCCCGGCCGCGCCCAGCTCCAGGCGCACCCGCGCCTGCGCCTGCGAGCTCAGGCTCTCCTTGGCCTGGCGAGACGCCTGCCGCAGGGCCGCCTGCGCGGCGGCATCGAGCTCGCCCAGCCCAGCGCGGCGCGCCAGTTCGGCGGCCACGCGCTGGTCGTAGTCGTCGCCGCCCAGCGCCGTGTCGCCGCCGGTGGCCATGACCTCGAACACACCGCGGCTCAGGCGCAGCACGGAGACGTCGAAGGTGCCGCCGCCGAGGTCGTAGACGGCCCACACGCCCGAGGCCGCACGGTCCAGCCCGTAGGCCAGCGCGGCGGCCGTGGGTTCGTTGATCAGGCGCAGCACCGGCAGCCCGGCCAGACGCGCGGCGTCTTTCGTGGCCTGGCGCTGCGCGTCGTCGAAGTAGGCGGGCACGGTGATCACCGCGCCCACCGGCTCGACCCCCAGCGCCGCGCGGGCGCGCTCGCCGAGTTCGCGCAGGATGTCGGCCGAGACTTCCACCGGGGTCTTCACGCCGGCGGCGGTGCGCAGCGCCACCATGCCGGGGCGCGGCTCGAAATCGTAGGCCTGGCGCTGGTGCGCCTCAAGGTCGTCGAGCCCGCGGCCCATGAAGCGCTTGACCGACACGACGGTGTTGTGGGGATCGTCCACCTTCGCGGCCAGGGCCTCCCATCCGACCTGCGCCGGGGCCCGTGCCGCGTAGCGCACGGCCGAGGGCAGCAGGACGCGGCCCTGCGCGTCGGGCAGGCATTCGGCCACCCCGCTGCGCACCACCGCGACCAGCGAATGCGTGGTGCCGAGGTCGATGCCGATGGCGATGCGGTGCTGGTGGGGATCGGGGGACTGACCGGGTTCGGAGATCTGGAGCAGGGCCATGCTGGCTTTCGTCGCGCGGCGGGCCGCGCGGCAGGGATTCGTGGAAAACGCAACAAGAGAGGGACGCGGCGCGCCCGCGAAAGCCGTCAGCTTGCCTCGGGCCTGCGCACGCGCGGCGCGAGGTCGCGCCGGAAACGCTCGATGAACATCAACACGCGCACCTCGGCGGCCGCCTCGCGCGTGGCGCGCGCACGCGCCTCGGGCTCGGCGGGCGCCTCGTCGAGATGGCGCGCGAGCGAACGCAGCACTTCGCCGCGCCGCTGTTCCACGCGCGCCGCCAGACCTTGCAGGGCCTGCGCATCGCCGCCGGCGCGCGCCTCATCCAGGTCCTCGCGCCACTGCATCTGCTCGTCGAGGAAATCCACGGGCATCGCGGTGTTGCGCTCGGCATCAATGGGCACGCCCCGAAGCTCGCACAGGTAGCCGGCGCGCGCCAGAGGATCGAGCAGCGTGCGGTAGGCGGTGTTGACCAGCGTGGACCACTGCATCGCCACGCGCGCCTGCGCGTCGCCGCCGCCGGCGTAGCGATCGGGGTGCACCAGCGCCTGCAGTCGCCGCCACGCGCCGCTCAGGGCCTCGGTGTCCAGCGTGAAGCGAGGCTCCAGCCCGAACAGCGCGAAATGATCGCCGCGGAATTCGGCGCCGGCCTTCACCCCTTGAGGTGGCGAGCCGAGCGTGCGGCCATGGACTGCGGTGTCCAAATCGTTATCCGTGTCGGAGACTCAGACCCGGAAGGACTCGCCACAGCCGCAGCGGTCGCGTTCGTTGGGATTGCTGAACTTGAAGCCCTGCTGCAATCCCTCGCGCACGAAATCGAGCTCGGTGCCGTCCAGGTAGCTCAGGCTTTGCGGGTCGACCAGCACCTTCACGCCGTGGCTCTCGAACACCTGATCCTCCGGCGAGACCGCATCGGCGTACTCGAGCTTGTAGGCCAGGCCCGAGCAGCCGGTGGTCTTGACGCCCAGGCGCACGCCGACGCCCTTGCCACGCTGGCTCAGGTATTTCGAGACATGCATGGCGGCGCTTTCGGTCAGGGTGATGGACATGACTGCTTGCTCCGATACGACGGGTTCGATGGTGAGTCCTTCCGGGGGCCTGGTTCGGGTCTGCGCTCAGGCGGCCGCCTGCTGCGCCTCGGCGGCCGGCCGCGCGGCGCCACCGTGCCGCTCCTGGTAGTCCTTGACGGCCGCCTTGATCGCGTCCTCGGCGAGGATCGAGCAGTGGATCTTCACGGGGGGCAGCGCCAGTTCCTCGGCGATCTGGGTGTTGCGGATCTTCAGCGCGTCGTTCAGGGTCTTGCCCTTCACCCATTCGGTGACCAGCGACGACGAGGCGATGGCCGAGCCGCAGCCGTAGGTCTTGAAGCGCGCATCCTCGATGATGCCCTGCTCGTTGACCTTGATCTGCAGTTTCATGACGTCGCCGCAGGCCGGCGCGCCGACCATGCCGGTGCCCACCGCGGGGTCGTCCTTGGCGAAGGAGCCGACGTTGCGCGGGTTTTCGTAATGGTCGATGACTTTGTCGCTGTAGGCCATGATGTCCTCCTGATGATTCGTGTTGGGGCGCTCGGGAAGCCGCTGCAGTTCAATGCGCGGCCCAATGGATGGTGCTCAGGTCGATCCCGTCCTGGTGCATTTCCCACAGGGGCGAGAGTTCGCGCAGCTTGCCCACCTTCTCCTTGAGCATCGCGACCGCCTGGTCGATCTGCTCCTCGGTGGTGAAGCGCCCGATGGTCATGCGCAGCGAGGAATGCGCCAGCTCGTCGCTGCGGCCCAGCGCGCGCAGCACGTAGGAGGGCTCCAGGCTGGCCGAGGTGCAGGCCGAGCCGCTG
>DAIDHU010000052.1 GCA_027451915.1 Thiomonas sp.
TTATTTCGCGCAGGTGGTGCGGCGCATGGTGCCGCTGCTGTCCGACCTCACCGCCGACGGTTTCGTGTTCCGCGTCGACACGCGGCTGCGCCCCAACGGCGACAGCGGCCCTCCGGTGGTCAGCCTGGCCATGCTGGAGGAGTACTTCCAGGTCCAGGGGCGCGAATGGGAGCGTTTCGCCTGGCTGAAGAGCCGGGTGGTGTCGGCGCAGGATGCGCTCCGCAGCCAGCAGGCCGCGCTGGACGCCGTGGTGGAGCCCTTCGTGTGGCGCCGCTACCTGGACTTCGCCATGCTCGAGGCGCTGCGCGGGGTGCACCGCCAGATCCGCCAGGAGGCGACCCGGCGCGCCAATGCGCGACCCGAGCGGGCCAACGACCTCAAGCTCGGGCGCGGCGGCATCCGCGAGATCGAGTTCATCGTGCAGTTGCTGCAGATCGTGCGCGGCGGGCGCATGCCCCAGATCCGCGACCGCAACACCCTGCGCTCCCTGGATCGCCTGGCCGAGGCCGGGCTGCTGCAGCCCGAGCAGGCGCAACGCCTGGCGCAGAGCTACGAGTTCCTGCGCCGCCTGGAGCACCGCATCCAGTACCTGGACGATGCGCAGACCCACTGCCTGCCCGCCGAGGACGGCGACCTGGAGCGCATCGCCCAGGCCTGCCGCATGGCGCAGGCCTCGACGCGTCCGGTGTGTTCGCTGCTGCGCGAGCTCGATGCGGTGCGCGAGTACGTGGCCGGCGAGTTCGACGCGCTGCTGCATTCCTCGCAGCCGCGCTGCGAGGGCTGCCGCAAGCCGGCCGACAGCATCGAGGCGCTGCTGCACCTGCTGGCGGCCGCGGGCATCGAGGGCGGACAGTCCGCGGGGCGCCTGCGCGCGCTGGCGCAGTCGGCACGCTACGGCGCGCTCAGCGACGCCGGGCGCGGCCGCATGCTGCGGGTGATCGAGCGCGGCATCGGCATCGCCGCGCAGCAGGCGCAGCCCGACCTCGTGCTGGCGCGCCTGGTCGACGTGCTCGAGGCCATCGGGCGGCGCGAGACCTACCTGGCCTTTTTCGCCGAGCAGGCGCAGGCGCTGGCGCGCCTGGTGGGCCTGCTGGGCGCCTCCAGCTGGGCCGCCGACTACGTCAAGCGCAACCCCATGGTGGTGGACGAGCTGATCGAGCCGGCCACCGAGCGTTTTTCAGCGACGGCCTGTCGCGACGAGTGCGAGCGCCAGCGCGCGCGCGCCCTGCAGCGCGGCAGCTGGGACGCCGGCGAGGGCCTGGACGTGCTGCGCCGGGCCTTCCATGCCGAGTTGTTCCGCATCCTGGTGCGCGATCTGGGCGGGCGCCTGCATGTCGAGCAAGTGGCCGACGAACTCTCCGAGCTGGCCGACGCCGTGATCGACCGCGCTCTGGCCTGGGCCTGGGACGACCTGCCGCGGCGCCACCGCGAGCAGCCGGCCTTCGCGGTCATCGCCTACGGCAAGCTGGGCGGCAAGGAGCTGGGCTACGGGGCCGACCTGGACGTGGTGTTCCTGTACGACGACGAGGCCGCCGAGGCGCCCGAGCGCTACGGCGCGCTGGCGCGCAAGCTGGTGTGGTGGCTGACTGCGGCCACCCCGGCGGGCGGCCTGTTCGAGATCGACACCCGGCTGCGCCCGAACGGCAATGCCGGGCTGCTGGTCACCTCGCTGGACGCCTTCGAGCAATACCAGCTCGGGCGTGGCAGCAACACGGCCTGGACCTGGGAGCACCAGGCGCTGACCCGGGCGCGCTTTTGCGCAGGCGATGCCCGCCTGGGCGCGCGTTTCGAGGCCATCCGCGCCCAGGTGCTGGGCATGCCGCGCGACGGCGCGGCCCTGCGCGCCGAGGTGGTGGCGATGCGCCGGCGCGTGGCCGAGGGGCACCTCAACCGCAGCCCCCTGTTCGACCTCAAGCACGGCCCCGGCGGCATGGTGGACGTGGAATTCGCCGTGCAGGCCCTGGTGCTCGAGCATGCCTGCGCATTCCCGCAGCTGGTGGCCAATGTGGGCAACATCGCGCTGCTGCGCCTGGCCGAGCAGCTGGGCCTGCTGCCGACCCGCGTGGGGCGCCTGGCGGCGGTGGCCTACCGGCGCATGCGCCGGCTGCAGCATGCCGAGCGCCTGCGCGGGGCCGAGCAGGCCGCGCTGGTCGAGCCGGCGCGCGTGGCGCGCGAGCGCGCCGCGGTGCAGGCGCTGACACGCGCGGTGTTCGGGCAGGAGCAGGCCGCGCCGAGAGCCGCGAGCCTGTGATTCGTCCGTGATTACCATGGCGTCATGAGTGCCCTGAACGAGCTGATGCGCCACACCCGCGTGGTGGCCGATACCGCCGAGTACCTTCGCCTGCCCGAGCTGGGCGCGGCGGAGGCCACCACCAACCCGAGCCTGGTGCTGCGCGCCGTGCGCCTGCCGGAGTACGCGCCCCTGCTGCGCGACCCCGAGGTGCGCGCCGCCCGCGATCCCGAGCAGGCGATGGACCGCCTGCTGGTGCGCTTCGGCTGCGAGATCCTCGAGCGCGTGCCGGGCCGGGTGTCCACCGAGATCGACGCCAGGCTGTCCTACGACACCGAGGCCAGCGTGCAGCGCGCGCGCGGCGTGATCGCCCTGTACGAGGCGGCCGGGGTGCGGCGCGAGCGCGTGCTGATCAAGCTGGCCACGACCTGGGAAGGCATCGAGGCGGCGCGGTGCCTGCGCGACGAGGGGGTGGCCTGCAACATGACCCTGCTGTTCAGTTTCACGCAGGCACGCGCCTGCGCGGCCGCCGGGGTGCAACTGGTGTCGCCCTTCGTCGGGCGCATCACCGACTGGGCCCGCCAGCAGGCGGGCGCCTCGTGGGACCCGCGAGCCCACGAAGGCGACGCCGACCCCGGGGTGCGCGCCCTGCAGCGCATCTGGCGTTTCTACAAGGCGCGCGCAGTGGCCACCGAGGTGATGGGCGCGAGTTTTCGCCAGACCTCGCAAATCGCCGCGCTGTGCGGCTGCGACCTGCTGACCATTTCCCCGGCGCTGCTGGGCGAGCTGGCGCAGTCCACGCAGGCCCTGCCGCGGCGCCTGGATCCGGCCCGTCCGGGGCCCGCCGAGGATCAGGCCGAACTTGCCGTGGGGCGTGCCGAGTTCGTCTCCGCGCTGGCCGCCGACGACATGTGGCGCGGCAAGCTGGACGAGGGCATCGCCGCGTTCAGCGCCGATACCCACGCGCTGCTCGAGCTGCTGCGCGCCTGAACCGGGCTTGCGAGGGCCGGGGCCATGCATCGGCTGTTCCTGCCGGGGCCGTTGTCGGGCGCCAGCGTGGGCCTGAACCCGCAGGCGCGGCGCCATGTGCGCGCCCTGCGCCTGCGCGAGGGCGAGGAGGTGGCTGCCTTCGACGGTGAAGGCGGCCAGTGGCGCGCGCGACTTCTGCCGGGGGACCGGCTGGAATTGCTGGATTTCGACCCCGTCGAGCGCGAACTCGAGCGCGAGGTGGAGCTGGCCGTGGGCATGCCCGCCAACGAGCGCATGGACTGGCTGGTGGAAAAGGCCACCGAGCTGGGCGCGCGGGCGATCGCGCCTCTGATGAGCGCGCGCTGCGTGCTGCGCCTGGAAGGCGAGCGCGCGCAGCGCCGCCTGGCGCATTGGCGCGGCGTGGCCATCGCCGCCTGCGAGCAGTGCGGGCGCAACCGTGTGCCGAGTCTGCGTGAGGTGGGCACGCTGCAGTCCTGGTTGTCTGGGCTGCCGCCCGCCGCGGGCCAGGCGCGCTGCCTGCTGGCGGCCCCCCGCGGCGACGCGGCGGCCTCGCGCGTGCAGCCGCTGGCGCTGTGGGCGGCGGCCCTGGAGCCGGGGCAGTCCGTGCTGGCGCTCAGCGGTCCCGAAGGCGGGCTGGACGAGGCGGAGATCGACTCGGCCCTGCGCGCCGGTTTCGTGCCGGTCAGCCTGGGGCCCCGGACCCTGCGCGCCGAGACGGCGCCGCTGGCGCTGCTGGCCGCGCTGGCGGCGAGCGCCGGGCGGCCTGCCTGAGGCGCTCGGCGGTGGCCGCCTGCGCCGGCGAGGGGCTCACCGGCTCGGCCGGCATCGGGTGCAGGCTGCCGAATTCGCGGGCCAGGTAGGACTCTCCGTTTTCCAGCACGAAGTAGCGCAGCGCCTCGGCCGAGGGCGACAGCACCTTGCTCGAGGTGTGCACCACCTGCCAGCTGCGCACCAGCGGCAGGCCCTCGACATCGGGCACGCCGATGAGGCCGTTGCGCAGCTCCAGTCCGATGCCGTGCAGGGACAGAAAGCTCACCCCCATGCCCGACATGACCATCTGCTTGATGGTCTCGTTGCTGGCCAGCTCCATGTCGATGCGGGGATCCACGCGCCATTCGCGCAGGTATTCCTCCATGGCGCTGCGCGTGCCCGAGCCGGCCTCGCGGATGACGAAGCCGAACTGCGCCAGCGCCGAGGCGGGCTTGCGCTCTCCGCGCATCAGTGGGTGGTCGGGCGCGCACACCACCCCCAGCGGGTGGGCGGCGAAGGGCTCGCCGCGCGTGGCCAGCTCGCGCGGGGGGCGGCCCATGATGGCCAGGTCGAGCTCGCTGCCCTGCAGCTGCTCGGCCAGTTGCTCGCGGTTGGCCACGACCAGGCGCACCTCGATGTGCGGGTGCTCTTCCCGGAACATGGCCAGCAGGCGCGGCATGAAGTACTTGGCCGAGCTCACCATGCCGATGGTCAGGCGCCCGGACTGCAGGCCGCGAAAACGCGCCAGCGCGTCCTCGGCGTCCTTCAGCTTGGACAGCACGCGCCGGGCGTAGACCAGCAGGTACTCCGCGGTCAGGGTGAGGCTCACCGACTTGCCATGGCGCTCGAACAGCGGCAATCCCACCTGGTGCTCGAGTTCGCGAATGTGCATGGACACCGCCGGCGGCGTCAGGTGCAGTTCCTGCGCGGCCTTGCCGAAATGCATGTGCCGGGCCGCCGCGACGAAGACCCGGAGCTGGCGTAGGGTGACGTTCTTCATCAGCATTCCTGAATTCACGGACAAGAAAGCCTGAATTTACCTTAATTGCGTCACCGCTTATATTTGTCCGCAAGCGTGGCGCAACTTCGGTTCTCCGCGGACCCCGCCAAGCGGGGCCCGCGGACCGCGCGGGCTTGTGAACGGGTCCGGACTCGTGAGCTCCGGGCCGCTTTTTCCGCAGTCGCATTGCGTTTTTCGTTCATGCGAGTCTCCGTGTTTTCTGACTGCGGGCTTTTTCAAGTCTCCTGGGGCGGTACAGGGGTTTTGAAAAAGACAGGTGTCGGGAAGGCGGTCGCCGGCGGGTCCGGCGCCGCGGTTCCACGCACCGGGACATTCATCCGTTCGGGAGACACACCATGCTGCAGGGTCGCACCACCCTATCGAAGTTCCTCATCGAGCAGTTGCGGGGGGCCGACGACCAGGCCGACCTGGCCGCGCTGCTGGTGGACGTGACGGCGGCCGTGAAGGCCATCGCCGCCATGACGGCCAAGGGAGCGCTGGGCGGCTTCCTGGGCTCCCTGGGCACGGAGAACGTGCAGGGCGAGACCCAGAAAAAGCTCGACGTGCTGTCCAACGAGGCCATGATCCAGTCCTGCGAATGGGGCGGACTGGTCGCCGGCATGGCCTCCGAGGAAGTGGACCAGCCCTACGCGCTGCCGCGCCAGTTCGAGCGCGGGGCCTACCTGCTGGTGTTCGACCCGCTGGACGGATCCTCGAACATCGACGTCAACGTCTCGGTGGGCACCATCTTTTCCGTGCTGCGCATGAGCCGCCTGGGTGAGCCGCAGGAGGCCGATTACCTGCGCCCGGGGCTCGAGCAGGTGGCCGCCGGCTACGCCATCTACGGCCCGGCCACCATGCTCGTGCTCACCGTGGGCAAGGGCACGCATGGCTTCACCCTGGACCGCGAGATCGGCAACTTCATCCTCACCCATCCGGACCTGCGCATCCCCGAGGACACCAGCGAATTCGCCATCAACGCCAGCAACGAGCGCTTCTGGGAGCCGCCGGTGCAGCGCTATGTCGCCGAATGCAAGGCCGGCAAGACCGGCGACCGCGCGCGCGATTTCAACACCCGCTGGATCGCCTCGATGGTCGCCGACGTGCACCGCATCCTGATGCGCGGGGGCATTTTCATGTACCCCCGCGACACCAAGGACCCTGTGCGCCCGGGGCGCCTGCGCCTGCTGTACGAGGCCAACCCCATCGGCATGATCGTCGAGCAGGCCGGCGGGGCCGCCTCCACCGGGCGCCAGCGCATCCTGGAGGTGCAGCCCGAATCCCTGCACCAGCGCGTGCCGGTGATGCTGGGCTCGCGCAACGAGATCGAGCGCCTGGAGCGCTACCACCGGGAATACGATAGCGGCTTGGACAAGCCCTTCGCCTCTCCGTTGTTCAAGGATCGTTCGCTGTACGGCGACGGCGTGCGCGCCTGAGCGCCGCGCCCCATCCCCCGGTCCCTGGTTTTTCCTGGCACGGGCCGTCGCCTCGAGGCGGCGGCGGCCCGGGCTTCGTCCATCGCCTCGTCACGAGTCTTCCGCCATGTCCGCCAAGCATCCCATCATCGCGATCACCGGTTCCTCGGGAGCCGGCACGACCACCGTGATGCGCAGTTTCCAGCATATCTTCCGGCGCGAACGTATCCAGGCCCAGATCATCGAGGGAGACTCGTTTCATCGCTACAACCGCGCGGAAATGCGCGAGGAAATGAAGCGGCGAGAACAGAATGGCAGCCCGAATTTCAGCCATTTCGGCCCCGAGGCGAACCTGCTCAAGGAACTCGAAGGCGTGTTCCAGGCCTACGGCGCCACCGGCGTGGGCAAGGTGCGCAAGTACATCCACGACGACGCCGAGTCGGCCCAGTTCGGCGTGCCCCCCGGGCAGTTCACGGACTGGAAGGACATGGAGGCCGGCTCCGACCTGCTGTTCTACGAGGGCCTGCACGGCGGCTATGCGGATGCGCGCATCGACGTGGCCAGCCAGGTGGACCTGCTGGTGGGCGTGGTGCCTATCATCAACCTGGAGTGGATCCAGAAGCTGCACCGCGACCAGGTGCAGCGGGGCTACTCCCAGGAGGCGGTCATGGACACGATCCTGCGCCGCATGCCCGACTACGTGCACCACATCACGCCGCAGTTCTCGCGCACCCACGTGAACTTCCAGCGCGTGCCCACCGTCGACACCTCGAATCCCTTCATCGCCAAGGACATCCCCAGCCTGGACGAGAGCATGGTCGTGATCCGATTCGCCAACCCGCGCGGAATCGATTTCCCCTACCTGCTGTCCATGCTGCACGACTCCTGGATGACCCGGCCCAATACCCTGGTCGTGCCAGGTGGCAAGATGGGCCTGGCGATGCAGCTGATCTTCACCCCCATGATCCTGCGACTGATGGACATCAAGCGCCGCGCAGGATGAAATGCAGGGGCCGAACCGCCCACTATCCCGCCCGAGAACCGACATGAACGCGCACTCCCAACTCTTTCCCGTCATCGACCCCCTCGAGCGTCGTCGCCTGGCCAATGCGATCCGTTTCCTGGCCATCGACGCCGTCGAGGCGGCCAAGAGCGGACACCCCGGCGCGCCGATGGGCATGGCGGACATCGCCGAGGTGCTGTGGCGCGGCCACCTGCACCACAACCCGGCCAACCCGCATTGGGCCAACCGCGACCGCTTCGTGCTGTCCAACGGCCATGCCTCCATGCTGCTGTACGCGCTGCTGCACCTGAGCGGCTACGCGCTGCCGCTGGAGGAGCTCAAGCGCTTTCGTCAGCTCCACAGCAAGACTCCGGGGCACCCGGAGGTGGGTTACACGCCGGGGGTGGAGACCACCACGGGCCCGCTGGGCCAGGGCCTGGCCAACGCGGTGGGCATGGCGCTGGCCGAGACCCTGCTGGCGCGCGAGTTCAACCGCCCCGGGCACGACATCGTCGATCACCATACCTATGTCTTCCTGGGCGACGGCTGCCTCATGGAGGGCATCAGCCACGAGGTCTGCTCGCTGGCCGGCACCCTGCGCCTGAACAAGCTCATCGCCTACTACGACGACAATGGCATTTCCATCGACGGCCATGTCGAGCACTGGTTCGCCGACGACACGGGCAAGCGTTTCGCGGCCTACGGCTGGAACGTGATCGGACCCGTCGACGGGCATGACCCACAGGCCGTGGAGCGCGCCACCGCCGAGGCCAAGACCAGCGACCGGCCGTCGCTGATCATCTGCACCACCACCATCGGCTGGGGCTCGCCCAACAAGGCCGGCGGCCACGAGGTGCACGGCGCCGCGCTGGGCGCGGCCGAGGCGCAGGCCACGCGCCAGGCGCTGGGCTGGGAGTACGGCCCCTTCGAGATCCCGGCGGACATCTACCAGGCCTGGGACGGTCGCGAACGCGGCGCCAGGCTGGAGCAGGCCTGGAACCAGCGCTTCGAGTCCTACGCCAAGGCCTTCCCCGAGCTGGCCGCGGCGCT
>DAIDHU010000053.1 GCA_027451915.1 Thiomonas sp.
CCAGCCCCGGTTGGCTGCTCTGCGGGTAGCGCAGCCACAGCGCCTGCAGGCGCAGCCACCAACCGGGCGCCGCGCGCCATTGCAGCCCTCCGCCCAGGTTGGCGCCGTGGAATCCGCGCGGTGCCTGGTAGCCGTCGCCGCTGCCGTTGCGGCTCCATTGCGCATCGCTCAGCCCGGCCTCCAGGTACCAGGAAAGCCTTGCGCCCCGCTGCAGCACCGCATCCAGGTCGAGCACGCGGTTGATGTTGGGGATGCCGTCCGGCTGATGCCCCTCGTCGACGTACTCCACCACCCAGCAGCGATCCCGCAGGCTCAGGTCGAAATCCCCCGGCCGGTTGCTGCGCCCCAGGCCCAGCTCCCAGGCCTGCGCCCGTGCCGGCGCCAGCAGCCCCAGCGCGGCGACCCATAGCGCGCCGCAGGCCAGCATCCGCGGGGCTCTTCGGCCCATGCGCCCCGGCCGCCGTTGGGGGGCGGGCGGGGGCTCTCCGCGGGGAGTTCGCATGCTCCCAGCCTAGAAATCCCCCCCGCGAAAAAACCAGACGCGGCGGCGCTAAAGCCAGGTCATGCGCAGCGTCATTCCGGCATGAGCCGCCCAGCTCCAGGCGTCGCCCGCCGATGTCGCCGCCGGGTCATGAAGCTTCGTTAAACTGCTGCGCTTCGGATGTTCCGCCAATCCTTCGGGACGCTGCAGCAACATTCCGTCAAAAATTCAAGAAATCCTGCCACCAAGCCGGCGTTGCCCAGGGCCTCGCCGGCCCGTTCCTCGCCACCGCATGACATTCCGCTTCGCGCGCACCGCCTGCCTGGCCGGCCTGGCCCTGGTCCTGGGCGGCTGCGCCCATTTCCTCTCCGGCGCCGGTCCTTCCGAGAAAACCGTCGACGCCGCGCCCACCCAGGCCTCGCTGCGGGGCATCGAAGTCGTTCCCGTCGACTACGCAGTGGCCCGCCGGCTCGAGCAGGAGCAGGCACGCCAGCGCTTTTCCAGCTTTTTCGAGGGCGCCGCGCACCCGGCCCACCGCATCGGCCCAGGCGACGTGCTCGAGGTCTACATCTGGGAAGCCCCGCCCGCCGTACTGTTCACCTCCCAGGCCCTGCTGGCCACCGGCGCCACCAGCGGCGGCGGAGGCAGCGTGACCCTGCCGCCGCAGACCGTGGACAACGCCGGCAACATCCGCGTGCCCTTCGCCAGCTCCATCCACGCCGAGGGGCTGGACCTGGCCCAGATCGAGCAGCTCATCACCGCGCGGCTCAAGGGCATGGCCAACCATCCCCAGGTGCTCGTTCGCCTGGCGCAGAACAACACCCAGAACGTCACCGTCGTGGGCAATGTCCAGCACAGCATGGAAGTGCCCCTGAACCCGGGAGGCCTGCGCCTGCTGCGCGCGCTGGCCCTGGCAGGCGGCGTCACCCGCCCCGTCGAGAAAACCTCCATCCAGCTTTCGCGCGACGGGCGCGTGATGGTGCTGCCCCTGCAGACCATCCTGCGCGACCCGCGGCAGGACATCCCGCTGCACGCCGGCGACGTGGTCACCGCGCTGTACCAGCCTTCCAGCTTCACCGTGCTGGGAGCCGCCGCCCGCAACGGCGAGGTGGATTTCGAGGCCAGCGGCATCACCCTTGCGCAGGCCCTGGCGCGCGCCGGGGGCATCGACGCCAACCGCTCCAACCCCTCGGGCGTTTTCGTGTTCCGCTTCGAGTCACCCGATGCGCTGGCCTGGCCCACCAAGCCCACCACCCTGGTGGATGGCAAGGTGCCCACCATTTTCCAGTTCAACCTGCGTGATCCGGCCACGTTTTTCGTGGCGCAGAGCTTCCCCGTGCACAACCACGACCTGCTCTACGTCTCCGACGCTCCGTCCACCGACCTGCAGCGCGTGCTCGGCGTGGTGGGCTCCATCGTCTACCCCTTCGCCAGCCTGCAGAACCTGGGCGTGATCCACTGATGACGCGGGCCCTGCGCGCCGCCTCAGCGCGGCGCCAGCAGCTGCTCGACGGCCTCGCAGGCGGCGGCGGCGCCGTCCTCGGCGCGCAACACCCCGGCCGCCTGCGCGCAACGCGCGCGCAGCGCCTGGTCCTCCAGCAGCTCGCCCAGCGC
>DAIDHU010000054.1 GCA_027451915.1 Thiomonas sp.
CCTTTTTCGTCTCCTGGCTGGCGGTCCCGCTGCTGGCCGACCGCCTGCTCAGCGCCAGGGACATCGAGCGCGAGCGCAGTCGCGAGCATGGTCGCGTGCTCGGCGCCTTCCAGCGCGTGTACGCGCGCGTGCTCAGGGGCCTGCTGCGCCGGCCCTGGATGGCGCTGCTCGGCGTGATCCCCCTGCTGGTGGTGGGGGGCGCGGCCTACTTTTCCGTGGGCAGCGGCTTCCTGCCGCGCATGGACGAAGGCGGCTTCGTGCTGGACTACCTCACGCCACCCGGCACCTCGCTGGCCGAGACCGATCGCCTGCTGGCCCAGATCGAGCACATCCTGCGCACCACGCCGCAGGTACAGACCTTCTCGCGCCGCACCGGGCTGCAGCTGGGAGGGGGCATCACCCACGCCAACGAAGGCGACTTTTTCGTGCGCCTGAAGCCCCTGCCCCGCGAGCCGATCTGGCAGGTGGAACAGCAGGTACGCGCGCGCATCCACGCCCAGGTGCCGGGCATCGACATCGACACCGCGCAGCTCATGCAGGACCTGATCGGGGACCTCACCGCGGTGCCGCAGCCGGTGGAAATCAAGATCTTCGACGACAATCCCCGGCAACTGGCGGCGCTGGCCCACAAGACCGCGGCGGCAATCTCCAAGGTCCAGGGCATCGTCGAGGTGCGCAGCGGCATCGTCGTCGCCGGCGACGCGCTGGACATCCATCTCGACCCCACGCGCCTGGCGCTGGAGGGCGTGGACGCGCGCCAGGTGCAGTCGCAGCTGGCGGCGCTGATCGGCGGCAGCGTGGCCACGCAGATCGAGCAGGGGCCCAAGATGGTGGGAGTGCGGGTGTGGGATTCGGCCAGGCTGCGGCGCACGCCGCAGGACATCGCCGCCTTGCCCCTGCGCGCGCCCGACGGGCGGGTGTTCCGACTGGGCGACGTGGCCGAGGTCTCGGTGCTCACCGGGCAGCCGGAGGTCATCCGTGAGAACCTCAAGCGCATGGCGGCGGTGACGGCGCGCATCAGCGGGCGCGACCTGGGTTCCACGGTCGCCGCGGTCAAGCGCATCATCGACGCGCCGGGCTTCTACCCCACCGGGGTCTACATCCGCCTGGGCGGCCTGTACAAGCAGCAGCAGATCGCCTTCAAGGGATTGCTGCAGGTGCTGGCGGCCGCCGTGCTGCTGGTATTCCTGCTGTTGCTGTTCCTGTATGAGCGCATGCGCGTGGCGCTGTCCATCCTGGCCATGCCGCTGTTCGCCCTGCCGGCCGTGTTCGTGGGCCTGTGGATCGGAGGCATCGAGCTCAACATCTCGGCCATGATGGGCATGACCATGATCGTGGGCATCGTGACCGAAGTCGCGATTTTCTACTTCAGCGAGGTGCAGGAGCTGCAGGCGGCGCACCCGGACATGGCCCTGCACGATGCGCTGGTGCAGGCCGGGGTGAACCGCATGCGCCCGATCGCCATGACCACCATCGCGGCCATCCTGACCCTGCTGCCGCTGGCGCTGGCCATCGGCCAGGGCTCGGCCATGCAGCAACCGCTGGCGGTGGCCATCATCGCCGGCCTGGCGGTGCAACTGCCCCTGGTGCTGCTGCTCATGCCCACGCTGTTCGCGCTGTTGCGCGGCAGCCTGGCCAGCGAGGCAGGCACCACCGTGCAAGAGGACGAGGCCCATGCGCATCCTGCTGGTTGAGGACGACCGCATGCTGGGCGCCGCCACGCAGCAGGCGCTGCGTGACGCGGCGCACGCGGTGGACTGGGTGCTCGACGGCGACGCCGCGCTCCTGGCCATGCGCACCGCGCCCTACGAGGCCATGCTGCTGGACCTGGGGCTGCCCCGGCGCGACGGGCTGGGCGTGCTGCAGGCCGCACGCCGCGCGGGCTACAACCTGCCGGTGATCATCGTCACCGCCCGCGACGGCGTGGACGACCGCATCCGCGGCCTCGACCTCGGCGCCGACGACTACCTGATCAAGCCTTTCGAGACCGGCGAGCTGCTGGCGCGCCTGCGCGCCGTGGCGCGGCGCAAGGGCGGACAGGCGCAGGCCCTGCTGGGCAACGGCGTGGTCACGCTCGATCCCGCCACCCGGCAAGCCAGCTTCGGCGCCGTCAGCGCACGGCTTTCCGCGCGAGAATACGCGCTGCTGCACGCCCTGCTGCTGCGCCCCGGGGCCGTGCTCTCGCGCGACGACCTGGAAAACCTGATCTACGGCTGGAACGAAGAGGTGGAGAGCAACGCCGTGGAATATCTGATCCACAGCATTCGCAAAAAACTCGGCGCCGGAGCCATCCGCAACGTGCGCGGCGTGGGCTGGGTGGTCGATCGCGACGCCGGCGACCCCGCCGGCGCGCCATGAAGCCCCTGCAGACCCTGCGCCACTGGGCGGGGCAGTCGCTGCTGCGCCGCCTGTGGCTGTCGACCACCTTGATGGTCGCGCTGGTGGGAGCCTGCACCGGCGCGGTGTCCTACGCGCTGGGCTATGTGGAAGCCAACCGCCTGCAGGACGTGCAATTGCGCCAGGTGGCGGCGCTGGTGCACGCCGGCGGGCAGATGCCCGACGCCACGCTGCTGACGCGCGCGGCCGAGGTCGACCAGGACGCGCGCATTGTGGTGCAGCGCCTCGGCGCACCGGGCGGCCTGCCGCTGCCCGCCGGGCTCGCGCCAGGCATGCACGTGCTGCGCGCGGCCGGCCAGGAATGGCGCGTGTTCGTGCGCCGCGACCCGGGTGGCCTCATCGCCGCCGCGCAGCGCACCGACCTGCGCTCCGACGCCGCCGCCGACAGCGCGCAGCGCACCCTGGTGCCGCTGCTGGCGCTGATTCCCCTGCTCGCGCTGCTGGCGACCCTGGTGCTGCGCCGCGCCCTGCGCCCCGTGCTGCGTCTGGCCGCGCAGGTGGACGCGCGCAGCGAGCTGCGCCTGGAGCCGCTTCCCATGGTGGACGTGCCGCGCGAGCTGGTCCCCTTCGTCGCGTCCATCAACGGCCTGCTCGAGCGCGTGCGCATGCTGCGCGAGCGCGAGCGGCGCTTCCTGGCGGACGCCGCCCACGAACTTCGCACCCCCATCGCCGCGCTGACCCTGCAGGCGGAGAACCTCGACCATGTGGAGCTGCCCCGCGAGGCGCGCCAGCGCCTGCAGGGCATGCTGGGCGGGCTGGCCCGGACCCGCGCGGTGGTGGACCAGCTGCTCAGCCTGGCACGCGCCCAGTCGGGCCCGGCCGGTCAGGCGCGCCCGGTCGAGCCCCTGGAGGTGCTGCGCCACGTGCTGGAGGACCTGCTGCCGCTGGCGCGCCAGCGCGGCATCGACATCGGCATCGAGCGCGACCCGGGGGCGCCGGCGCCCGCCCCCATCCTCGCCGACCCCACGCAGCTCTACACCCTGCTGCGCAACGCGGTGGACAACGCGCTGCGCTACGCGCGCCCCGGCGGACGGGTGGACCTGCGCTGCCACAGCCGGACCGAGGCCGACGGCGCCTGCTGGACCCATGTGGACATCGACGACGACGGACCGGGCATTCCGGAGGCCCAGCTGCCTCAGGCCTTCGAGGCCTTCAACCGCCTGCACCGCGACGACCAGGAGGGCGGCAGCGGGCTGGGACTGGCCATCATGAGCAGCATCGCCGCCAACCTCGGCGGCGTGGTGCGCCTGAGCAACCGTGCGCAAGGCGGGCTGCGGGTGCGCTACAGCCAGCGCGGCCTCGCGCCGGACGCCGGCGCGCCCGGCCCCGCTCCAGCCGGCGCGCCGGGCGAGGCCCTCAGCGGGCGCCGGCCTGCGCGTGACGACGCGCCGCCTGATGCAGGTGGCTGATGAAGTGCTGCACCGCGGGAGCCACCGACGAGGCGTTGCGGATGATCGCGCCCACGCGCAGCGCCAGCCCGGCTTCGGCGACGGGCACGCGGCTCAGGAACTCGCGCGCGATGCGGTGGCTCATGGCCTGCTCGGGCATGAGCCCGACGAAGTCCCCGGTGCTCAGCAGGGACAGCAGCGTGAGCGTGGAGTTGACCACCGC
>DAIDHU010000055.1 GCA_027451915.1 Thiomonas sp.
CCAGCGGCGCCAGGCGCGGATCCTCGCCATGCCCGGCCAGGGCCGCGAGCACCCGCGCCGTGGCGCCGGCCACCTGCGCGGGCGTGGCGTAGCCGTCGCCACTCGCGGCGCGCGGCGCCTGCCGGTGGAAGGCGGCGAGCCGAACGGCCAGGCGGTCCACCGTGGGGCCATCCAGGCGGTGCTCGGCCAGGCGCCGGCTCAGCAGGGCGTCGTCGGGAAACTGGCGCATGCGCAGCGCATGGTCGATCACCGGGCCTTCGCCATCCAGTCGCGGCCGCGACAGGCTGCCGCGCACGGGCACCACATCCAGATACAAGGCCCGGGCGAGGCGTCGGTTCAGGCGCAGTTCCTCGGCGCAGGCAAGCTCGCGCGCCTGCCGCGTGGAAAAGTCCAGGAAGCCCAGGCTCAGGGGCTTCTTGATCTTCCAGGCATGCTCGCCGTCGAGCAGGACCCAGGACACATGGGTCTGCACCATACGCACCGGGCGCCCGGTCGACGCCTGCAAACCCGCCTGCAAGGCGGCCATGTCCAGGCTCGGGGCCGGCTGCCCGGCAGCTCCGGTCGCGGCCGGGCTTCCCGCCGGCGCGCTTCCCGCCGTCGCACTTCCCGCCGTCGCACTTCCCGCCGGCCCCCTTCCTGCTTCGGGGCTTCCTGCTTCGGGGCTTCCTGCTTGCATGCGCGCGCTCCCGGGCCCGGGCCCCTTCAGGGGGCCACGCCGCGCTGGATGGCCCTGGCCACCCCCTGCGGCAGGCGATCCAGGGTGTCGAGCAGCCGCGGCAACAGGCGCAGCTTCAGGCCGGCATAGGCTCGGGGAACCACGGCCTCGATGAGATGCGGCCCCGGGTGGTCCAGGGCATGTTCCAGCGCCTCGGTGAAGCCTTGCGCCGTGTCGGCCCTGCGCGCGCGAACACCCATGCCCTCGGCCAGGCGCACGAAGTCCAGGTTCGGCCTGGCCAGGTCGAACTGTTCGCGCGCGCGAGCACCGCCCCCCGCGGCACCCACGCGCTGCAATTCCAGCTCGAGAATCGAGTAGGCGCGGTTGTTGAGCACCACGGCCACCACGTGCAGGCCCTCGCGCGCCATGCTCCACAGGGCCTGGGGGGTGTACATGGCCGCGCCGTCGCCCACCAGCGCGATCACCGGCCGCCCGGGACAGGCCACGGCCGCGCCCAGCGCCAGCGGCAGGCCCTGGCCGATGGCGCCGCCGGTCAATGCGAGCAGATCGTGCGCCGGCGCGCCGGCGGTGAAGGCGGACAGCATGACGCCCGAGGTCTTGGCTTCGTCCACGACGATGGCCTGTTCGGGCAGCAGGTGACCCAGCGCCTGGCAGACCTTGCGCGCGTTGAGCCGGCCGCGCGGAAGGGCCGGGCGCGCCGCGGCCTGCACGGGCGGCGGCGCGGCCTGCGCGTCCACCAGCCCCGCCAGGCGCTGCCCCGCCTCGTGCAGGTCCTCGCGCTCCTGCGCCAGCGCCCGCACGCGGCAGCCGGGGGGCACAAGGCGCGCCGGCTTGC
>DAIDHU010000056.1 GCA_027451915.1 Thiomonas sp.
TATGTGTTCCCGGGCGGCATGCTTCCCAGTCGCACGGCCTTCGTCCAGCAGGCGCGCAGGGCCGGCCTGGACGTGCTGGACAGCCACGCCTTCGGCACCGACTACGCGAGCACCCTGGCCCTGTGGCGCGATCGATTCCTGGCCCGGCTTGCCGCGGTGCGCGAGCAGGGCTTCGATCGCCGCTTCGAACTCTTGTGGGATTTTTACCTGGCCTATTGCGAGGCCGGATTCGCACATGGCAGCATCGATGTCGTCCAGTTCACCCTGCGCCGGCCGGCCTGAGCCGCGGGCGCGGCGTGTCGCGCTGCTCGCGGGCGCGAGCTGGCTGGCCGGGGCGTGGGCGCCGTGCCGCGCCGATGCCGTCGCGCGCCTTCCGGCCGCCGTGGAGCGCGCGCTGGGCGGCGCGCGCCTGAGCGGCAGCGCCGAGCTGCGCTGGTGGGGGCTGGACATCTATCGCGCCTGGCTGTGGGTGGGCCCCGAAGGACTGGACCCGGGCCATCTCGGCGCCCACCCCTTCGCGCTGGAGCTGCGCTACGCGCGCAGCCTGCGCGGGGCCGACATCGCCGACAAGTCGGCCGAACTGATCGCCCGTCTCGGCCTGGGCAGCCCGGAGCAGCTTCGGCACTGGCGCCAACGCATGCGCGCGGTGTTTCCCGACGTGCACGCCGGCGACACGCTGCTCGGCCTGTACCTGCCCGCGGCGCCCGCGGGCGCGCGCACGCGCTTCCTGTTGGACGGCAGGCCCGTCGGAACCATCGAGGGCCGGGATTTCGCGCAGGCCTTCTTTTCCATCTGGCTGTCGCCGCGCAGCAGCGAGCCGGCCTTGCGCCGCGCCTTGCTGGCCGGCGTGGAGCCGAAGCGGTGAACGCGTCGGTCGGGGATTCAAGGGATCCGTCGCCCGCGGCTCTGGCGCGCTACGGCGCGGTCCAGTTCCCGCTGAACTTCGTCGCGCTGCCCTTGTACGTGTTCCTGCCCGCCTATTACGGCACGCGCCACGGCCTGCCCCTCGCACTGCTCGGCGCGCTGCTGCTCGGCGCCCGCCTGGCCGATGCCCTGGTCGATCCGGCGCTGGGCCGGCTGGCCGACCGCATGCTGGCGCGCAGGCGCGCGTGGGAGCTCATCGCCGTATCGAGCCTGGTCTCGCTCGCCGGCTTCGCCGTGCTCATGGCGCTTCCAGCCTGGCTCGGGCGGGGTGCCGGCACGCTGACATTCTCCTGCGCCTTCGTCGCGGCCCTGTGGCTGGCCCAGGCTGGCGGCACGGCGGCCGGCGTGGCCCACCAGGCCTGGGGCGCGGCGCTGGGGCAGGGCGAAGCCGCCCGCGCGCGCGTGTTCGCCTGGCGCGAGGCCCTGGGCCTGGGCGGGGTGCTCGCGGCCGCGGCCGCGACCCAGGCGGGGGGGCCCGCCGTGTTCACCCTGGGATTTGCGCTCAGCCTGGGCGCGGCGCTGATCTTGCTGCACGGGGTGGAACTGCCCAGCCAGTTCGCGCCTCGACCATCGTCCTTCGCCGGGCTTCGCGCGGTCGTCGAGCCCTTGCGCCACCCGGCCTTTCGCAGCCTGCTCGCAACCTACGTGACCAGCGGCGTGGCGGCTTCGATCCCGGCCACCCTGGTCTTGTTTTTCGTGCGCGACCGCATCGGGGCGCCGCAGTGGGCCGGGGCCTACCTGCTCTTGTATTTCGCGGGAGCCGCCGCCGGGGTGCCGTTGTGGCTGCGCGCCGTGCGGCGCTTCGGCGCCGCGCCGACCTGGCTGTTCGGCATCGGCGTGACCGTCTGCAGCTTTGCCTGGGCCGCCGGCCTGCAGCCCGGGCAGCGCCTGGGCTACGCCGCGGTGTGCGTGGCCTGCGGGCTGGCGCTGGGCGCCGATCTCATCGTGCCGCCGGCCTTGCTCGCCGGCCTGATCCGCAGCCTGGGCCACGGCGGGCGGCTCGAAGGCGCGTACTTCGGCCTGTGGAGCCTGGCCGCCAAGTTCACCCTGGCGCTGGCAGCGGGCCTGGCCCTGCCCCTGCTGTCCGTGCTGGGCTACCGTCCGGGCACGCCGGCGACCGGGGCGCTGCCGGCGCTGGTGGTCGCCTATGCGCTGTTTCCCTGCGCGCTCAAGCTTCTTTCGGGGTGGATGCTGTGGCGAGGGTGGATGCGCCCCGCCTCGCGCGACCCCGCGTTCCTGCTGGACTCGACGAGGAGAAATGCATGATGATCGCCTGGCACAAGCCCCTGCGCCTTGCCGCGGGCACCTTGCTGGCCGCCGGCCTGCTGGCCGGTTGCGCGAGCGTGACACCGGCCGATTACCGGGGCCAGAAGCCCGAGCTCGCGCTGGAGGATTATTTCAACGGCCCGCTGAGCGCGGACGGCCTCGTGTTCAACCGCTCCGGCAAGGTCATCAAGCGCTTCCACGTCGACATGGTCGGTGACTGGAAGGGCGACCAAGGCACGCTGAGCGAGCACTTCCTGTACAGCGACGGAACCCGCTCCGAGCGCATATGGCATTTGCGCCGGCTTGCCGGCACGGGGCCGCAGCGACGCTACGAGGGCACTGCCGGGGATGTGGTGGGCACGGCCGCAGGCTATGCCGAGGGCAATGCCTTCCATTGGAGCTACACCCTGGCGCTTCCCGTCGGCGGGCATACCTACGACATGCATATGGACGACTGGATGTACCTGATGAACAAGCATGTGTTGCTCAATCGCACCAATATGAGCAAGTTCGGCATACGGGTCGCCAGCATTTTCATCGCCTTCCACAAGCCTTGAGGGCGCCTGCCCGTCCGGAGTCCTCGATGGCCTGCAACCCCTCGATTCGCGACTGGTCGGCCCAGCGCGTATGGATCGTCGGCGCCTCCAGCGGCATCGGTGCGGCGCTGGCCCGAGAGCTGCTCGCGCGCGGCGCGCGCGTGGCCGTCTCGGCCCGCAATGCCGGCGCGCTGGCGGCCGTGCAGGGTGCGCTCGCGCTGCCGCTGGACGTGCGCGACCAGGCGGCGCTGGCGGCCGCCGCCGAGCGCCTGCGGGTCGAGTTCGGTCAGCTCGACCTGGTGGTCTACTGCGCCGGCACCTACGCTGCCCAACGCGCCACGAACTTCGACCTGGCCAGCGCGCTGGCCCATGACGAAATCAACTACCGCGGGGCGCTGCGCTGGCTGGAGGCGGTGCTGCCCCTGCTGCTCGCGCAGGGGCACGGGCACCTCAGCGTGGTGTCCAGCGTGGCCGGCTGGCGCGGCTTGCCGCAGGCGCTGGCCTACGGGCCGACCAAGGCGGCGCTGATCAACCTCGCACAGGTCCTGTACCTGGACCTGCGCCCCCTGGGCATTGGCGTCAGTGTGGTCAATCCGGGCTTTGTCGACACCCCGCTGACGGCGGGCAATGGCTTCGCCATGCCCGCCTTGCTGCGTC
>DAIDHU010000057.1 GCA_027451915.1 Thiomonas sp.
CACGATCTGTACCGCGGCATGTGCAGGGGACGCTGGTGGGTCATGGAACAGCAGCCGGGGCCGGTCAACTGGGCGCAATGGAACCCGGCGCCCCACCCCGGCATGGTCCGCGTGTGGACCTGGCAGGCCCTGGCCCACGGCGCGGAGGTCGTCAGTTATTTCCGCTGGCGCCAGGCGCCCTATGCGCAGGAACAGATGCACGCGGGGTTGCAGCGGCCCGACGGCAGCGACGATCTCGCGGCGGCCGAGGCCGCGCAGGTGGCGCGCGAGCTCGATGGGCTGCGCGAGCCCCTGCGCGCGGCGCGCACGCGGCGGCGCGCCGAGGTGGCGCTGGTATTCGACTACGCCAGCCTGTGGATGTCCGACATCCAGCCCCAGGGGCGCGACTACCTCGCGCTGGAGGCCTGCTTTCGCGCCTACAGCGCGGCGCGCCAGCTCGGCCTGGACGTGGACGTGCTGCCGCCGCATGCCGCGCTGGACGGCTACGCACTGGTGCTGCTGCCCGCCCAGCTGCGCGGCGACCCGGCCCTGGCCACGGCCCTGCAGGGCAGCCCCGCGCACATTCTGCTGGGCCCGCGCGCGGGCTCCAAGACCGAGGAGCTGCATATCCCCGCCGGCCTGGCGCCAGGGGTGTTCGCCGAGCTCGCCGGCGTGCAGGTCCAGCGCGTGAGTTCCCTGCCGCCAGGCGTGGAGCTGCATGTGCGCCTGGGCGAGCAGGGACCGAGCCTGCGGGCCAGCCGCTGGTGTGAACAACTCGCGCTGCGAGGCGCCCGCGCGCAGGCCCGATTCGCGCAGGAGGCGGACGAGCCATCCGCCCAGGCATACGGCGAGGGCTTCGCCGCGCTGACCCGTCACGCCAACTGCTGGTACCTCGCGGCCTGGCTCGACCAGGCTGGCTGGGTGTCGCTGATCGAGCACCTGGCGCGCGCCGCCGGGCTGGTCCCGGCGCGCCTGCCCGAGGGATTGCGCATCAGCCGCGTGGGCGAGCTGGTGCTGGCGCTGAATTTTTCCGATTCGCCGGTGCGCTGGGAGCCACCGCAAGGCGAGGCCACGCGCCTGCTGGGCGCGCTGGAACTGCCCCCCAGGGGCGTATCCGTATGGAAGCTGCTCCCAGCGGCTTCCGCACATTGACACATTGATCAAGACCCGAGAGGAGACGACAACATGCCACGCCTTTCCCGCAAGCTTGTGCTCGGCGCCGCGCTTCTGGGCGCCGCCGCAGCCGCTGCGCACGCCGATGAGCTGGTGTTCAACACCGACTATTCCGACCCCGGACCGAAGGCGGCCATCGCCGCCGCCGTGAAGGGCTTCGAGGCCGCGTACCCCAACATCCACGTCAAGGTGAACACCTTCGACCACGAAGGCTACAAGAGCGCCATCTTCAACTTCCTCTCCGCCGATCCGCCCGACCTGGCCACCTGGTACGCGGCCAACCGCATGGCCCCCTTCGTCAAGGACGGGCTGTTCACCGACGTCACCCCGCTGTGGAACAAGGAAGGCTGGAACCAGGCCTTCGCCTCCTCCGCCTCCTCCATGACCATCAACGGTCGCAAGTGGGGCCTGCCTCTGACCTACTACCAGTGGGGCATCTACTACCGCAAGGATCTGTTCGACAAGCTGGGCCTCCCGGCGCCGAAGACCTGGAAGGAACTGCTCAGCGACTGCGCCGCCCTCAAGGCGCATGGCATCACCCCCTTCGCCATCGGCACCAAGGCCCCGTGGCCGGCTGCCGGCTGGTTCGACTACCTGGACCTGCGGGTCAACGGCTACGCCTTCCACATGAAGCTCATGGCCGGGAAGGTGGCCTACACCGACCCGCGGGTGGAAAAGGTCTTCGACTACTGGGATCAGCTGACCAAGCCCGGCTACTTCATCCCCAACAGCGCCTCCTACGCCTGGCAGGAGGCGGTGCCCCTGCTGGTCAAGGGCAAGGCGGGCATGTACCTGATGGGCAATTTCGCCGTGGACGTGATGAAGTCGGCGGGCCTGAAGGAATCGCAGATCGGCTTCGTGCCCTTCCCGGTGATCAACCCGAAGGTTCCCGACGCCGAGGAGGCTCCGACCGACATCGTGTTCATCCCGTCGCACGCCAAGCACAAGGCCGACGCCGAGAAGTTCCTGGCCTACGTGGCGCGTCCGGAAGTGCAGTCGAAGATCAACGCCATCCTCGGACAACTGCCCACCAACAAGAACGCCAAGCTGCCGGACGATCCCTTCCTGAAGGCCGGGTTCAAGCTCTTGTCCAACGCCAAGGACCTGTCGCAGTTCTATGACCGCGACGCGCCCGCGCAGATGGCCAAGGCCGGCCTGGACGGCTTCCAGCACTATCTCATGAACCCCTCGGACCGCCAGGAGATCCTGAAGCACCTCGACGAGGTCGAGAAGCAGGTCTACAGCCAGTAAGAGCCGGGCCTCCGGGCCCTGTACGCCCCACCCCGCGCGCCGGCGCTGCCTCGGCGCGCGGGGGCAGCCACGGATTTCCGCCATGTCCACTCCCGCGCCCACGCCGCCCCGCCGATCCTGGTGGGCCCGGCATCACATGTCCCTCGCTCCGTGGCTGTTCCTGGCTCCGGGACTGTTCCTGTTCACGGTCTACGTGCTGGGGCCGATCGTGGAGTCCATGGGCCTGAGCCTGTACAAGTGGGACGGGCTGGGCACGGCGCGCTGGGTGGGCTTCTCCAACTACCTGCGCCTGGCCTCGGATCCGGCCTTTCTCATCGCCTTGCGCAACAACCTGATCTGGCTGTTCGGCTACCTGCTCTCGGTACCCATCGGCCTGGGGCTGGCCCTGCTGCTCAACCAGAGCGTGGCGGGCATGCGCCTGATGAAGTCCGCCTTCTTCTTTCCCTTTGTCATCTCCCAGGTGG
>DAIDHU010000058.1 GCA_027451915.1 Thiomonas sp.
CTATGGACTGCGGCTGGGGTTCCTCGATGGCTGGCGCGGGCTGGTATTCGCGCTCATCGAGTCCAACTACGTGCGACGGAAGTATCTGCAGCTGTATTTTCTCAGCCGCGGGCTGCCGCTCTGAGCGGCCGATCAGGGCGCCTCGCCCGGTCCTGGGGTGCGCAGCCGGCGGATGATGCGCGGCAGCAGCGCCGCGCAGGCGAGCAGGGCGAGGGCGATCAGGCCCTTGTGCAGCAGCCCGACTTGCCCCGCCAGGGCTGCGCGCCCGGCATACCCAAGGTAGGTGTAGGCGAAGGTGCCCGGCAGCATCGCCAGGTAGGAGGCGAGCATGTATCGGGACACGCGCACGCGCGTCAGGCCCAGGGCGTAGTTGAGCAGGTTGAACGGCACGAGCGGCACGAGGCGGACCAGCGCGACGAACCGCCAGTCTTCGCGCTCGACGCCCCGGATCAGCTGCTCGGCGCGCGCGCCGAGGCGTGCGCGCACCCAGTCTGCGGCGAGGTAGCGTGAGACCCAGGCTCGCGATCGCCGCGTTCCGTGCACGCGCGCAGTCGGCGGCGCGGGACTTCGGCTACAGCTCGTACACGCTGGGCAGCGTGCACCTCGGGGATCTGCAGGGCGCCGAGCCGCAGCCCCGGCCGTTGCTGATGGCGATGCGCTCGGGCCCCGGTGCGCCGCCGCCGATGGCCGTGCAACCCGGGGCGCGTGAACTCAGCGTCAGCGTGGACGGCAGCGTGCGCCTGCAGCAGTGAGGCACCGGGCATGCACGCCGTGCAGCGCCGCCGCCGGCTACGCCGCGCCTTGCGCTCCTGCGCCTTGCGCGACAGCCGGCCTGGCGGGCGCGTGCAGGTCGGGAAGCAAGGCTGCCAGCAGGCCGATGAGCGGCAGGAACGAGCACACCTTGTACACGCCGACGATGCCGATCAGGTCGGCGAGCTGCCCCAGCGCGGCCGCGCCGATGCCGCCGAGCCCGAAGGCCAGCCCGAAGAACAGTCCGGACACCGCGCCGACCTTGCCCGGCATGAGCTCCTGGGCGTATACGACGATGGCGGGGAACGCGGACGCCAGCACGAAGCCGATCACTGCCGTCAATGCCGCCGACATGTCGAGGCTGGCGTACGGCAGCGCCAGCGTGAACGGAGCCACGCCGAGGATCGATACCCAGATCACGCGCTTGCGCCCGATGCGGTCGCCGATCGGTCCGCCGAGCAGCGTGCCGGCAGCCACCGACGCCAGGAAGATGAACAGGTGCAGTTGCGCGTCGCGCACCGAGATGGCAAAGCGCTGCTGCAGGAAAAAGATCAGGTAGGAGTTGATCGAAGCCAGGTAGAAGAACTTGGAGAACACCAGCGCCAGCCGCACTGCCATGGTGCGCCGCACCAGGGCCGGCGGGTGTGCCTGCGCCGGGCGCGCGGCGGCACGCTTGCGAGCCGCCACGAGATGATGCGCGGCCCAGCGCCCGACCAGCGCGAGCAGCACCATTCCCACCAGGGCGGCGGCGGAGAACCACGCCACCGAGCGCTGGCCGTGACTGACGATGATCGCCGCGGCGAGCAGCGGACCGAGCGCCGTTCCGGCGTTGCCTCCGACCTGGAAGATCGACTGTGCCAGGCCATGGCGTCCGCCGGAGGCCATGCGCGCCACGCGCGACGATTCGGGGTGGAAGATCGACGAACCCATGCCCACGCAGGACGCGGCCATCAGCACATGGCCGAAGCTGTCGGCACGCGACAGCAGCAGCAGTCCGACAAAGGTGAAGCCCATGCCCAACGAAAGGGAGTACGGGCGCGGCTTGCGGTCCGTGTACAGCCCGACCAGCGGTTGCAGGATCGACGCGGTGATCTGGTAGGTCAGGGTGATCAACCCGATCTGCCCGAAACTCAGGTGCAGGTTGCCCTTGAGCAGCGGGTAGATGGCCAGCATCAACGACTGCATCATGTCGTTGATCAGGTGCGAGAGACTGATGGCGCCGAGCACCGGGAACTGGGTGCGCGGGACGGCGCCTGCGGTGGCGGTCTGGGACATGCGTGACGGGTGCTGGTTGGCGACCGCGCGGCACGCGGGCTGGCGCGCGCACGGCGAAACAGTCACTGTACGACGCGTCGGGTTTTTCTGCCCGCCGCGCCGTGGCGGCGCTTGCGCTCAAGCCGCAGGTCCGGCGGGGCGCGCCTGGCGTCCGCCTGTTCTTCCCTCAGGCCGCGCGCTGGGTCTTCGCCGGTGCCGCGCCGTAGGCCGCGTGGAAATCCTCGAGCGCCTGTTCCAGCGTGACCACGTGGTTCTGCGGGCCGCTGCAGGCCACCTTGCGCGCGCCCAGCACATTGCCCAGGCGACACGCGTCGAGCAGCGGCCATTCGGCCTCGAGTGCCCACAGCAGCGCGCCACGGAACGCATCGCCGCAGCCGGTGGGATCGACGACCTGCAGCGCCGGGCGTGGTGCCACGCGGGTGCTGGCACCGCTCTCGTAGACGTCGCAGCCGTGTGCGCCGCGCGTGACCACCAGGCCGCGCACCTGCGATGCGATGTGTTCCAGGCTCCACTCGCAGCGCTCCGACAGCATCGCGGCCTCGTAGTCGTTGACCACCACCCACGAGGCCAGCTCGACGAAGCGGCGCAGTTCGGGCCGGCCGAACATGGGCAGCCCCTGCCCCGGGTCGAACACGAAGGGCACGCCTGCGGCGGCCATCTGCTCGGCATGCTCGATCATGCCCTGGCGTCCGTCGGGAGCGATGATCCCCAGGCGAAGCTGCGGCAGCGACGGCGCCGGCTGGGTGTGCGCGAACTGCATGGCCCCCGGGTGGAAGGATGTGATCTGGTTGTTGTCCAGGTCGGTGATGATGTGCGCCTGCGCCGTGTGGCTGCCAGGCACCACGCGCACGTGGTCGCGCGAGATGCCCAGCGCGTCCAGGCGCTGCTCGTAGTCGCCGCCGTCGGCGCCGAGGGCCGCCAGCACCACCGGTTCGCCACCCAGCGCCTTGACCGTGTAGGCGATGTTTCCGGCGCAGCCGCCGAAATCGCGCCGCAGTTCGGGCACCAGGAAGGCCACGTTGAGCACGTGGACCTT
>DAIDHU010000059.1 GCA_027451915.1 Thiomonas sp.
TAAGGAAAAAGGGCAGGGGCGCGCCGGCCTCGCGCGGGGCGCATGCGGGAAGCCTCACGCGAGGGCGCCGCGGCGCCGCTCGGGGAGCGCTCACCAGGGCGGCAGCGGGGCCTCCAGGCGCCGGCCGTCGTAGCCGTGCACCTGGCCGAAATAGTCGGCTCCGGCGTTCCAGTCCTCGCTGGCGCGGCGCAGTTCCTGCGGCGTGCGGGCGACGAAGTTCCACCACATGCGCATGTCCTCGCCGAAGGGCGCGCCGCCGATGAGCAGGCAGCGCGCGGCCGAGGCGGCGGCCACGCGCAGTTCGCGCCGGCCGGCTCCCAGGTACAGCAGGTTGCCGATGCCCAGGGCCTGGCCGTCGAAGCAGGCCTCGTGCTCGAGCATCATCAGCGCGTATTCGAAATCGGCGCGCAGCGGCAGCACCGCCTCGACGGGGCCTTCGCTCAGCAGTTCCACGCCAACCAGCGGGCTGTGCACGGCCGCCGGCGAGCGCTGGCCCAGGAACTCGCCGATCATCACGCTGGCGCGCAGGCGCTGGAGGTGCAGCACCGGCAGTTGCTGCACATGCTGGAAGCCAGGCTCGCAGGCGCGCCGCGCCTCGGGCAGGGCGATCCACAGCTGCGCGCCGTGCAGCGTGGGCGAGCGCTGCGCGGGCGACTCCTCCGAGTGGGAGATGCCGCGCCCCGCGGTCATCAGGTTGAGCTGGCCCGGGCGGATGGCTTGCAGCGAGCCCAGGCTGTCGCGGTGCAGCACCTCGCCGCTGACCAGCCAGGTGACGGTCTGCAGCCCGATGTGGGGGTGCGGGCCCACGCGCATGCCCAGGCCCTGCGCCACGTCGGCCGGGCCGAAGTGGTCCAGGAAGCACCATGCGCCGACCATGCGGCGGTGGCGGTTGGGCAGGGCGCGCGCGATGCGCATGCCTTCGCCCAGCACGGCCTCGTGGGCGGGGATGATCTGCGGAAGGGAGTCTTCGGACGGGTCCATCAGGACATTGTCGCTCGATTCGCCGCGCGCGCAGTGGCTACCATCGCAGGCTTGCCCCCAGCCGCCTCCCGCATCGCGCACCATGGTCGAGCTTCGCAATATCGAAACCTTGTACTGGGTCGCCACCCTGGGAGGTTTTCGCGCCGCTGCGGAAAAGCTCCACGCCACCCAGCCGGCGATCTCGCAGCGCATCCACGCGCTGGAGGAGGCGCTCAACGTGCGCCTGTTCGATCGCGACGCGCGCGGCGCGGCGCTCACGCCCAAGGGGCACGAGCTGCTGCCTTACGCCGAGCGCATGCTGCGCACCCGCCTGGAGCTGCAGCAGGCCGCGCACAGCGAGAGCGTGATCCGCGGCACCTTGCGCCTGGGGGTGTCGGAGACCATCGTGCACACCTGGCTGCCGCGCCTGATGGAGCAGTTGCACGAGGCCTACCCGGCGCTGCTCATGGACGTGCAGGTCGACACCTCGACCCTGCTGAAGGAGCAGATCAACTCCCACCAGCTGGATCTGGCCTTCCTGCTCGGGCCGATGACCGAGCCCCATGTGTACAACCTGGAGCTGTGCGAGTACCCGCTGCGCTGGCTGGCCAGCCCGAAGCTGCCAGTGGGGCGCTCGCCGGTGCCGCTGCGCCGCCTGGGGGACTGGCCGGTGATCACCTACCCAGCCTCCACCGACCCGCACCGCGAGGTGCGCAAGATGCTGCACGCCACCGGCGTGGAGCCGGTGCGCATGTACGGCAGCGCGGCGCTGAGCGTGATCGTGCGCATGGCGCAGGACGCCATCGGCACCGCGGTGATCGCGCCCATCTCCGCCCACCGCGCGCTGGCCGACGGCAGCCTGGTGATGCTCGACGTGGCGGGTCCCGAGCTGCCCTCGCTGCGCTACACGGCCTGCTGGCGCCACGGCGCCACCGACCTGGTGCCGCGGGTGGTGGCGCAGGCGGCGATGCGGGTGGCGCGAGAAGACGCGCTTTTGCATCAGGGCAAATACTGATAAGCGGAATTGATCGCCGGTCATCCAAACACGTGATTGGACAGCCCCCGGCGCGGGCGTTGAAATGCTCCTGCAACAAGGAGAGGGCATGTCGAACATCCGCAATCCCGCGCCGGGCGCCTCGCCCGGGCTGTCCACGCCGTACCGGGTGCGCCTGGCGGCGCGTTCGGGCGCGCTGAGCTCGCCCACGGCCGACCTGGCTCCCGGGCACGTGCAGGGCAACCTGGTGGTGCTGCCCAGGGTGCTGGCCGAGGATTTCCTGCTGTACTGCCAGCGCAACCCCAAGCCCTGCCCGCTGCTGGCGGTGGGCGAGCCCGGCGATCCCTCGCTGCCGGGCATGGGCGAGGACATCGACCTGCGCACCGACCTGCCGCGCTACCGCGTGTTCCGCGACGGGCGCCTGGTCGACGAGGTGGCGGACGTGCGCTCCTGCTGGCGCGAGGACCTGGTGAGTTTTCTCATCGGCTGCTCGTTTTCCTTCGAGCAGGCGATGGTGGAGGCCGGGCTGCCGGTGCGCCACGTGGAGCAGGGCTGCAACGTGCCCATGTACCGCACGAACATCCCCACCGCCGCGGCCGGCCCCTTCCGCGGCCCGATGGTCGTGTCCATGCGCCCGCTCAAGGCGGCGCAGGCCATACGCGCCATCCAGGTGACCTCGCGCTTCCCCGCGGTGCACGGAGCCCCGGTGCACCTGGGCGATGCGCGCCAGATCGGCATTCGCGACCTGGCCAGCCCGGACTTCGGCGATGCGGTGCGCATCGAGGCCGACGAGATCCCGGTGTTCTGGGCCTGCGGCGTGACCCCGCAAGTGGCGGTGGCCGAGGCCCGGCCCGATTTGTGCATCACCCATGCGCCGGGCTACATGCTGGTCACGGACCTGCGCAACAGCCAGCTGGCCAGTTTGTGAACCCCGCGGCCGCATCGGCGGCCTCGGGTCTTGTCGAAGCACGCAGTCCCAGACCACACCAGGAGGAATGATGAAGCGCCGCGAACTACTCAGTGTCCTTGCCGCAGCAGGCCTCACGACGGCCTCGATCGTCCCCGCGCGAGCCGCGGGCAAGCCGGTGCGAATCGGCGCGATCTATCCCCTGACCGGCGCGCTGGCGTCGACCGGACAGGACATCAAGAGCGCCATCGAGCTG
>DAIDHU010000060.1 GCA_027451915.1 Thiomonas sp.
GTCCAGGGGGCCGTCACCGGGGTGTTCGGCGTGCTCTCCGGCGTGGGCCTGGGCCTGCTCATCGCCTTCAACGTCGACCCCATCGTGTCCTTCCTGGAATGGCTGTTCCACACCCAGTTCCTGCCCAGCAGCGTGTACCTGATCCACACCATGCCCAGCGATCCCCGCCTGGGCGATGTGCTGAGCATCACCCTGATCGCGCTGGGCCTGAGCCTGCTGGCCACCCTGTACCCGAGCTGGCGCGCCTCCCGCGTGCAACCCGCGGCCGCGCTGCGCTACGAATGAACCCCGCGCCTCGAGCGCCTCTGAACCCGCTGAAGGACCGACCACGATGAGCGAGCATGGCGTTCACGCCCACGCCCCCCATGAGGAAATGCTGCACCATGCCACCCAGGCGCACCCCTCGCGCCTGAACCAGTGGGTCGCGGTGTTCACCGCCGTGCTGGCCGCCCTGGGCGCGCTGGTGAGCTACCAGGGCTCGGTGCTCATGGAAGAGGTGCTGCTGAACAAGAACGAGGCGGTGCTCGAGAAGGCCCATGCCACCGACCAGTGGAACTACTACCAGGCGGTGAGCACCAAGCAGCACCTGATGGAGCTGTCGCGCGATCTGGCGCCGCCCGAGCGCCGCGCGGCCATCGAGGCGAAGATCGCCAAGTACGTGGCCCAGAAGGATGAGATCGCGAAAAAGGCCCGTGAACTCGACGCCGCCTCGGCCCATGCCAACGAGCACTCCACCCGGCTCAGCCGCCCGCACGCGGCGATCCTGCGCGCCATCATCGCCTTGCAGATCGCCATCTCCCTGGCCTCGATCACGGCGCTGACCGGCAAGCGCTGGCTGTTCGGCATCGCCGGGTTCAGCGCCCTGGTCGGGGTCGGGCTGTGGGTCGCGGCCCTGGGCTGGAAGGTCCTGGCATGACGGGCCCCTGGTGGTACGCCTGGGGCGGGCTCAACCAGCGCCTGTTCCTGGACATCAACCACGCCGGATCGGGATGGCTGTGGGACCATCTCGCCGCCTGGGGCACGCTGGCGGGCGACCACCTCTACTACCCCCTGTGGGCCGCGCTGGCCCTGGCCCTGGCCCACAAGCGCCCCAACCTGCTGGGCCAGCGCGCGGTGCTGTGCTTCCTGGTCGCCTACCTGTTCGACTGGCTGCTCGTGGCCTCGATCAAGCCCTGGCTGAACTTCCCGCGCCCCCCGCTGGCCCTGGGCATGGGCGCGGTGCACGTGATCGGCCGCCCCGAGCTGTTCCACAGCTTTCCGTCGGGCCACAGCGCATTCGCATTCACCGCCATGGCCAGCCTGCTGCCCGGATCGCACTGGGCGCTGCGCGGCCTGCTGGTGGTCTACGCCGTCTGGGTGGCCTGGTCGCGCATGGCCGTGGGCGCGCATTTCCCCGCCGACGTACTGGGCGGCGCCCTGATCGGGATGTTCTCGGCTTGGCTGGCCAGCCAGGTGCTGGACTGGACCGGCTACGGCCGGCGCTGAGAGGCGCTGCCCAGCGGCCGGGCCACGCCGGCCTGCCCGCCGCCACGGCGCCGACCCCGCGCGGGATGCCCACCCGCCGCGGGCCGGCTCAATCCAGGGGCCATGCGCGGCGCAGCAGCGCCTCGGCCTGGGCGATGGGCACCCCGACGCCGAACACCCTGCCTCCCGCCCCACGCAGGCGCGTGTCGACAAAGGCATCGGCCACCGCCTGGGGAGCATGCGCACCGAGCAGCGCGGCCTGCACCAGCAACACCAGCTGTTGCGCGAGCTGGCGCGCCAGCGAGGGCTCGTGCGGCGCCTGCGCGCACAGGACATCGAGCTCGCGCAAGGACTGCGCCGGCAGCGAGCCCGCGCTGCCCAGCCATTCGCGCAACGCTGCCGCGGCATCGGGCTCGACCCGCAAGGCGCGCAGCACGTCCAGCGCGACCACGTTGCCGCTGCCCTCCCAGATGGAGTTCACCGGCGCTTCGCGCAGCAGTCGCGGCAGGGCCGACTCCTCCACGTAGCCGTTGCCCCCCAGCACTTCCATGCACTCGGCCAGCGCCTGCACCGTGCGCTTGCACACCCAGAACTTGGCGGCCGGGGTGAGCATGCGCTGCATCGCCCCGGCCAGCGGGTCCGCTTCGGCATGATCGAAGGCGGCCGCCAGGCGCATCGCAAGCGCCGTGGCCGCCTCGCTTTCCAGCGCCAGGTCGACCAGCACCGCCTGCATCGCGGGATGCGCCTGCAGCGCCTGGCCGAAGGCGCGGCGCCGCCTGGCGTGATGCAGGGCGGCCACCAGGCCCGCGCGCAGCAGTGCCGTCGAGCCCAGCACGTTGTCCATGCGCGTGTGGTGGGCCATGCGCAGCATCGTGGCGATGCCCCTTCCGGGCTCGCCGACCATGAGGCCCCAGGCATCCTCGAACTCGACTTCCGCGCTGGCGTTGGAGCGGTTGCCCAGCTTGTCCTTGAGCCTGCGCAAGCGCAGGCCATTGCGCCGGCCCTCGGGGGTCCAGCGCGGCACGTAAAAACAGCTCGGGCCCGCCTGCGCCTCGCGCGCCAGCACGAGGTGCGCATCGGACTGGGGCGCCGAGAAGAACCATTTGTGCCCGCGCAGCGCGTAGGCGCGGCCGCGCCCGGGGGCCTCCAGCGCGCGCGCCTGGGTGCTCAGCGAGCGCAGGTCCGAACCGCCCTGCTTCTCGGTCAGTCCCATGCCCACCAGCATGCCCCGCTTGGTGGGCGACGGCGCGTCGGCCGGGTCGTACTCCGAGCTCATCAGCTGTTGCTCAACGGACAGCCACAGCTGCGGCTCGGCGCGCAGCAGCGGCACCGAGGCGAAGGTCATGGTGGTGGGACACAGG
>DAIDHU010000061.1 GCA_027451915.1 Thiomonas sp.
GGCCGGCATCCAGCCGGCTCACCCCCGCCTGGGGCAGCACCGCGCGCAGCTCCTCGGTGGCGCGCATGGGGGTCATGCGGTCGGATTCGCCCAGCACCAGCTGCACCGGCATGCGCAGGCGCCGCGCCATCTCCAGGCCGTGCGCGTAGGCATTGCAGGCGCCCAGATCGGTGGCCAGCAGGTCGCCGGCCGGCCAGCGCGCCTGCACCGACTCCATCAGCCGCAGGCTGGCTTGCACCAGCGCCGGATCGGGCGGCTGCTCGCGCGAGCCCTTGTGGGACCACAGGGCCATGTCCCGCATGGCCGCGGCCGGGTCGCTGCGCGCGCGCTCGAGCAGCACCGGAGAGACGGGCATGGGCACGGCCGTGCCGACCAGCGCGAGGTGGCTGACGCGCTGCGGCGCCATCGCCGCCAGGTGCAGGGACACCAGCGAACCCATGCTGTGCCCGGCCAGGGCGCAGCGGTCGATGCCCAGCGCGTCCAGCAGCTCCAGCAGCCAGGCCGCCAGTTCCGGAACGCCCGCGCAGGGGGGCCCGGCGCTGGCCGAATGCCCCGGCAGGTCGGGCGCGTGGACGGCGTGGCCGGCGCGGGCCAGCGCTGGCGCCACCGGCAGCCAGGCGCGGTGGTCCTGGCAGGCGCCGTGCAGCAACAGGATCGGGGCCTTGTCGGCCCCGGGCGCGGCGGGCAGGCAGTGCACGTGGACTTCGCGCGAATCGACCAGACATTGCATGGGGAAAACCTCCAGGTGGCCGGGCGGACTTGACGCAACCGCGTGGAATCCCGCCGCTGGCTGGACTATATTGGCTCCATGCGGATGACACCGACCGGAGACGACGATGCAAGTCAGTGATATTTTGCGCATCAAGGGCACCGCGCTGTTCACGGTGTCATCGCGCACTCCTCTGCACGAGGCTGCGCGCACCATGGCCCTGCACGACGTGGGCTCCCTGGTCGTCATGGACGACGGACGTCTGGCCGGCATGCTCACCTTTCGCGAAGTCCTGGGGGCGATGGCCGCCGACAACGGCGCGCGCCCCGACGTGGGCCAGCTGATGCAACGCGATCCCGTGCACTGCGCGCCGTCCACCAGCCTGGACGAGCTGCGCCGGCTGCTGCTGGACAGCGGCACGCGCTACATCCCGGTGATGGACGGCACCACGCTGCTCGGGGTCATTTCCTTCCGCGACGTGGCGCGCGCCGTGGTGCAGGAGCAGGACTTCGAGAACCGCATGCTCAAGGCCTACATTCGCGACTGGCCGCCGGAGAGCGCGCAGCCCTCCGGCACGGCATCCTGAAAGCCCTCCGCGCTCCCGGGGTGGCTGCGCCGCGGACGGGAGCCGGCAACCGCTAGGATGGGGCCTGTCGAGCAGCCGCGCCCCGGGGCGCGGCGCCCGGTTCTTTCCGCCGTCGTCCGCGAGCATGCCCGCCCACGCCCCGCCCCCGCGTCCCAGCCACCTGCTGTACCTGCACGGATTCCGCTCCTCGCCGGCCTCGGCCAAGGCGCGCCTGACCCTGCGACGCCTGCAGGAACTGCAGCGCGGGGAGGCTTCGCCAGTGCGCTGGCTGTGTCCGCAGCTTCCCCCCTCCCCGCGCGAGGCCATGGAGTGCTGCCTGGCGCTGGTGCGCGAGGCGGCGCCGTCCCGGCTGGTGCTGGTCGGCTCCTCACTCGGGGGTTTTTACGCGACCTGGCTGGCCGAGAAGCTGGACTGCAGGGCCGCGCTGCTCAACCCGGCGGTGGACCCGGCGCGCGACCTGCGGGCACAGATCGGCGAGCTGGGCAGCTGGCACGACCCGGCGCTGCGTTTCCGGTTCACCGCCGAGCATGTGCGCGAGCTGCATGCCTACGAGCTCGGCGACCTGCGCGCCGCGGTTCCCCACCCCGAGCGCTACCTGGCGGTGATCGCGCGCGACGACGAGGTGCTCGACTGGCGTGAGATGAGCCAGCGCTACCGCGGGGCCGAGCTGCGCGTGGCCGACCACGGCGGGCACGCGCTGGACGACTACGCGCCATCCCATTGCGACGCGGTGCTGGCCTTTCTCGGCGTGCACGCGAATTGACTATTTTCCCGGATGTCCACGTGACCTACGTTTTGTTCGAAGAAGCCGGCAAGCTGGCGACCGCCCGTGTCATGAGCCAGGCCGATGCCTCGATGCAGATCGAGCTGGGCAGCGGCAAGCGCCAGAAGATCAAGCTGCAGCAAGCGCTGCTTCGTTTCGACTCCCCCGAACCGCAGGCGCTGATGGACTGGGCCCAGGCCCAACAGGACGGAATCGAGCTGGACCTGTTGTGGGAGTTCGCGCCGGAGGAGGAATTCGGCTTCGAGCTCCTGGCCTCCGAGTACTACGGCAGCGGTGCCGACGCGCGCCAGCAGGCCGCCGTCCTGCTGCGCCTGCAAGGGGCGCCCCACTATTTCTCGCGCCGCGGCAAGGGGCGCTTTCGCAAGGCGGCGCCCGAAGTGCTGCAGGCGGCCCTGGCCGGCATCGCGCGGCGACAGGAGCTGGAGCGTCGCATCGACGCGGACGCCCTGGAGCTGGAGCAGGGGCGCTGCCCCCCGGCGATCGCCGAGCGCATCTACGCGCTGCTGTTCAAGCCCGACAAGAACGGCCCCGAATACAAGTCGCTGGCGCTGGCGATGCGGCGCAGCGGCAAGGGAGCCCTGCAACTGCTGCGCGAGGCCGGGGCCATCGCCTCGCCGTGGCGCTTCCACATGCAGCGCTTCCTGCTGGAATATTTCCCGCGCGGCACCGGCTTCGCGGACCAGGCCCTGCCGCGACTGGCGCCCGACGATCTGCCGCTGGCCGAGGTTCGAGCCTTCAGCATCGACGACTCGGCCACCACCGAGATCGACGACGCGCTTTCGCTGCGCGCCCTGCCCGACGGCGGCGCGGTGGTGGGCATCCACATCGCGGCGCCCGCGCTGGCGCTGGAGCGCGACAGCGCGTGGGACCTGGCGGCGCGCCAGCGCATGTCCACCGTGTACATGCCGGGCGACAAGATCACCATGCTGCCCGACGCCCTGGTGCAGGCCTTCACGCTGGCCGAGGGCAGCCAGGCGCCCGCCCTGAGCCTGTATGTGGATTTCGATGCGCAATGGCGCATGCGCGGCCACGAAACCCGCGTGGAGCGGGTACCCATCGTGGCCAACCTGCGCCATGACCTGCTCGACGCGGCGGTCACAGAGGATGCGCTGCGGGGCGACCCCGCCGCGCAGAGCTATCCCTGCGCCGCCGAGCTGGCGCAGCTGTGGCGTCTGGCGCAGGTGCTCAAGGCCGGGCGCGAACAGGTGCGCGGACGCCCGGAACGAAACGCCGGCGTGGACTACACCTTCCGCGTGGAGGGCCTCGAGCAGGGCGAGGAGCATGCGCGCGTGGACATCGTGCCGCGCCGCCGCGGAGCGCCGCTGGACCTGATCGTGGCCGAGATGATGATCCTGGCCAACGCCACGTGGGGCGGATGGCTGGCCGAGCTGGGCCTGCCGGCGATCTACCGCAGCCAGAGCGGCATGGGCGCCAACCTGCGCACGCGCATGAGCACCCGCGCCGCGCCGCACCAGGGTCTGGGCGTGGCCCAGTATGCCTGGTGCACCTCGCCGCTGCGGCGCTACGCCGACCTGGTCAACCAGAGCCAGCTGATCGCCGCCGCGCGCCACGGCCGCACGGCCGCACTGGCCGCGCCGTACCGCCCGAAGGACGCCCAGCTGTTCGCGGTGGTGGGGGCCTTCGAGGAAACCTACAAGGCCTACGCCGACTTCCAGCGCGGCATGGAGCGCTACTGGACCCTGCGCTACCTGCGCCAGCAGGGCATCGAACAGGCCGACGGCAGCGTGCTGCGCGAAGGCCTGGTGCGGGTCGACGGCATGCCCCTGGTGCTCGCGGCGCTGGGCGCGCAGGATCTGCCGCGCGGCACCCGTGTGCGCCTGCGCTTCGGCGAGCCCGACCTGCTCACGCTGGAACAGCCCTGTCATGTGCTGCAGCGCTTGCAGGACACCGCCGCGCAGCCCGAGGCCGCCGAAGCCGCCGAGGCCGAGGAGGAGGAAAGCCTGGCAGGCGGGCTGCAGCTGGCCGTGGATGCCGCCGACGCCGCGGAGCCGGCCGAGCCGGGCCCGGAGGCCGGCGCCGCCGCGCAGCCCGAGGGCGGGCCCGAGACCGCCGAGCTGGACAGCCCCGCGGCGCAGCCCGCGCAGCACGCCGCGCCGCATCTGCACCCCGGCGCGCCCGCCCAGGCTGGCAACTGAGCCGCCCACCGCCCCTGCGATGTCCGCCCCCTCCTCTCGCCCGCGACTGCGCCTGAGCCCCTTGCAATGGGCCTTGGGCATTTCGCTGGCCGCGCACCTGGTGCTGCTGGGCCTGCGTCTGGGCGTGCCGCAGGCGATGCAGCGGGCCTTCGAGAACCCGCCGCTTTCGGTGGTGCTGGTCAACAGCGCCAGCCCCACGGCACCCGACAGACCGCAGGCGCTGGCGCAAGCCGATCTCAACGGCGGCGGCACGGCGCGTTCCGGGCTGGCCGCCACCCCGCTTCCGGCCGCGCCACGCCTGCAGGCCGGCGACGCCGCGCACGACGCGCAGACCATGATGCAAAGCCTGGAGCAGCGCGAACGCCAGATCCTGAGCGTGGCGCACAGCCAGATCGTGACCCTGCAGCAGGCGCTGCAGTCCCGCCCGGATTCACGGCAGCAACGCAGCAGCCTGGAAGACCAGCATCGAGAACTGCTGGATCTGATCGGCGCCATTCAGAAGCGCATCGAGCGCAACAACGCCAGTCCGCGCAAGCGTTTCGTGGGCCCCAGCACGCGCAGCGTGCCCTACGCGCTGTACTACGACCACATGCGCGAGAAGATCGAGCGCCTGGGCACCGCCGATTTCCCGCAGCGCGATGGCCACAAGCTCTACGGGCGCCTGATCATGGAAATCACCGTGGACGCCTCGGGGCATGTGCTGCGGGCCGAGGTGGTGCGAGGCTCGGGGGACGGGCTGCTGGACCGCATGGCGCGCGCCATCGTGCAGGCCGCGCAACCCTTCGGGGATTTCGACGCCGCGATGCGCCGCGACGCGGACCAGATCGTGGTGATCGCCGGCTTCGACTTCACCCGCGAGGGCGCGCTGAGCACCGAGATGCGCGCCGATGCCGCGCCCGCGGACGCCACGGGCGCGACCGCCGCGCACCCCCCCGCCGCGCCCGCCCCGGCTCCCCACCCCGTCGCCAAGCGCTCCTGATGTCCGCTCCCGACCTGTACGCCGTGCTCGGCAACCCGGTGCAGCACAGCCGCTCGCCGCGCATTCATGAACTCTTCGCCGCGCAATGCGGCCAGAGCCTGCGCTACGAGCGTCGGCTGGTCCCCATGGGCGGCTTCGAGACCTCGCTGGCCGCCTTGCGCGCCGAAGGCGGCATGGGATGCAATGTCACCGTGCCCTTCAAGTTCGACGCGGCGCGCGCCGCCTCCAGCCTGTCGCCCCGCGCCGAGCTGGCCGGCGCGGCCAACACCCTGGGATGGGATTCCCAAGGCAGGCTGTGGGGCGACAATGCCGATGGCGTCGGGCTGGTGCGCGACCTGGCGCGCCTGCTCGGGCGCGAGCCGCAGGAGGCGCTGCGGGGGGCTCGATGTGCTGCTGCTGGGCGCC
>DAIDHU010000062.1 GCA_027451915.1 Thiomonas sp.
GACACCCGCAGCGCGGTGGTGGTGGACCCGGGTGACGCCTCGGTGGTTCTCGAGGCCTGTGCCCCGGGCGGCGTGCAGGCGCAGGGGCTGCAACTCAGCGGGATTCTAGTCACCCACCACCACCCCGATCACACCGGCGGCATCGCCGGGCTGCTGCGCCACGGGGCCATTCCGGTGTGGGGGCCGGCGCAGGAGGACATCGGTGGCGTGTCGCAGCGCGTGGCCGGCGGCGACACAGTGCTGGTCGAGTCCCCGGCGCTGCGACTGCAGGTGCTCGAGGTTCCCGGGCACACGCTCGGACACATCGCCTACCACTGCCCCGAGCACGAATGGCTGTTGTGCGGCGACACGCTGTTTTCCGCCGGTTGCGGGCGCCTGTTCGAGGGCACGCCGGCGCAGATGCTGCAATCCCTGGAGCTGCTGGCCGCGCTGCCTGCGCGCACCCAGGTGCTGTGCGCGCATGAGTACACGCTGAGCAATCTACAATTCGCACGCCGCGTCGATCCGGCCAATGCAGACGTCGAGTCCTACCTGCAGTGGTGCGAGCAGCGGCGCGAGCAGAATCTGCCGACGTTGCCCAGCAGCCTGCAGCGCGAGCTGCTGGTGAACCCTTTCCTGCGCTCGGACCAGGCGGCGATCCGGGAGCAGCTGCGGGAGCATTTCGGCCGGCCTGCGGCCGACCGCGTGGAAGCTTTCGCGATGTTGCGGCAATGGAAGAATGAAAGCTGATGCCGGCCGGCCCGAACGGGCGAGGCGGGCCCCCTGACAGGACCCGCGTGGTCCAAGGCGAGGAATACGGGATGCATGGTGTGCGAACGGTGAAGGCATGGGCCCTGGCGATCGTGGTCTTGATGGCCGCTGGATGCGCCGCCACCCCGCCGACTCCGTCCGCACCGTCCGTGACCTCCTCGATGCCGGCGGCCGCGAGTTCGCCGGCCGCCGCGGCATCCGGCGCGCCGGGGTCCGCGGCTTCCGCGGCGGCGGCGATCTCCGGGGTGCCCGCGCTGGCGGCGAGCGCCAGCCCTCCTGCGGCTGCCGCCAGCCAGGCCGCGCAAGCGTCCGGCGGCGCCGCTGCCGCGCAGTACACCGACATCTGGCAGCGCATCCGCGCCGGATTCGGAATCCCCGACATGGACGGGCCGCAGATGCAGCCCTACGAGCAGGAGGCGGTGCACTGGTACACCACCCGCCCCGACTACGTGGCGCGCATGACCGAGCGTTCGCGCAAGTACCTGTACTACATCGTGCAGGAGGTGCAGCGCAGGGGCATGCCGACCGAGCTGGCGCTGCTGCCGTTCATCGAAAGCGCGTTCAACCCCGACGCGCTGTCCAGCGCGAAGGCCTCGGGCATGTGGCAGTTCATGCCCAGCACCGGCGAACACTACAACCTGCGCCAGAACATGTTCCAGGACGGCCGGCGCGACGTGATGGCGTCGACCCGCGCCGCGCTCGACTACCTGGCCAAGCTGCATGGCATGTTCGGCGACTGGAAGCTCGCGCTGGCGGCCTACAACTGGGGCGAAGGCGGACTGCAGCGTGCCATCGCCTACAACCAGGCGCACGGCCTGCCGGTGGACTACGCCCATCTCAACATGCCGGTGGAGACCCGCAACTACTACCCGAAGCTGCAGGCGGTCAAGGACATCATCGAGGACCCGCAGCGCTACGGCATCAGCCTGCCCGCGGTGCCGAACCACGCCTATTTCAAGCCGGTGTCGATCACCCAGGACATCGACGTGACCAAGGCGGCGCGCCTGGCGGGCATCACGGTGCAGGAGTTCCGCTCGCTCAACCCGGCGTTCAAGAAGCCGGTGATCCTGGCCGCCACGCATCCGCAGATCCTGCTGCCCTACGACAACGCCACGCAGTTCGAGCAGGCGCTGGCCGAACACCAGGGCCCGCTGGCACGCTGGACCGCCTACCGCGTCGACCACACCTCGACCCCGGCGGCGCTGGCCAGGCACCTGCACCTGGCCGAGGCCACGCTGCGCCAGGTCAACGACATCCCCGGGCATATCCTGATCAAGGCGGGCTCGACGGTGCTGGTGCCGCGTCCGCCGCAGGACGACGCCAACGTGAGCAAGCGCGTGGCCGAGAACGCGGTGCTGGCGCTGGCCCCCGACCTGCCCCCGCTTCGCCGCCTGCGCCTGGTGGCCTGGCGCGGCGACACGCCGTGGACGGTGGCGCGGCGCTACGGGGTCAGCGCCGCCGAGGTGGCGCGCTGGAACCACGTGCGCGAAAACACGCGTTTTCGTCCCCATGCCATGGTCGTGGTCTACACGCGCAAGGCGCTGCCCCACCCGTCCGAGCAGCAGCTGCTGGCCGAGCGCAAGCGCGAGCATGAACAGCAGCTGCGCGTGGCCGAGCTCCGGCGTGAACATGCGCATGCGCTGCGCGTGGCCGAGCTCAAGCGCGAACATGCGCATGAACTGCGCGTGGCCGAGCGCAGGCGCGAGCGCGCGCGCACCGTGGTGGTGGCCGAGCGCAAGCGCGGCTCGCGCCATGGCCTGCGCTCGTCGCGACACCTGATCCGCGTCGCCGAGCGCTGATGCGCCGCGGTGCGCGCGACGCACCCGAATCGACCATGTCCACCCAAGTCCGCGAATATCTTCTCGACCTGCAGTCGCGCATCCTGGCCGCGCTGGAGCAGGCCGACGGCCATGCCTTTCACCGCGACGCCTGGACCCGCCCGCAGGGCGGCCGGCTCGAAGGCGACGGCATCAGCAGCGTGCTGGAGGACGGCGCGCTGTTCGAGCGCGCCGGATGCAACTTC
>DAIDHU010000063.1 GCA_027451915.1 Thiomonas sp.
CGGGCGGGCCGGGATGCAGCAGCAGCATGGCCAGCAGCACCAGCAGGGGATGCCCGAACAACTTGGCCAGACTGAGCACGCCCGCCGGGGCCAGGCTGCGCCGCAGGGGCGTGCCGGCCAGCGAGCCTCCCAGGAAAAACAGGGCGGCCGGCGCCGAGGCATGCGCCAGCAGCCCGATGGCGTCGTGCACGGGCCGAGGCGGGTGCAGGTGCAGGCCCTGCATGAGCAAGGCCAGGGCGATGGCCGCCAGCACCTGGTTGCGCCCCAGCGCGCGCAGGGTGTCGAGCAGCAGGCGCCAGCGGCGGGCCGGCGGTCGCGCCGCGTCGCCGCGAGGCTGCGCCAGGCTCAGGCACAGCGGCAGCATCAGGAGGTTCTCCACCACCACTGTCAGCGCCAGCGCGAGCGAGGCGATGGGGCCGAGCAACTGATGCAGGATGGGATAGCCCATGAACGCGCTGTTGGAGCAGGACACGCCCAGCCCCAGCACCGCCGCGTCCGCGCGTTCCACCTGCCGCAGGCGCCGCGCCAGGCCGAGCGCCAGCCCGAACATGGCCAGTGAGCCCAGCGCATAGGCGCCCAGGTAGCGCGCGTCCAGCAGGTCGTGCAGGGGAAACTCGGACACCGCCGAGAAGATCAGCGCCGGCAGGCAGACGCGCAGCACGAATGCGGCCAGCCCGTCCAGGCTCGCGCCCCCCAGGTAGCCCGCGCGAGCCGCCAGCCAGCCGGCCGCGATGAGCAGGAACAGCGGCGCGCTGGTCTGCGCGATGGTGGAGACCAGGCTCATCGCGGGCGCGCGAGGCAGGCCCCGGATGCCTGTTCAAGCCCCATGGGTATCGCGCAGGCTGAGCAGCAGGCGCCGTGCGCTGGCTTCGTTGGTGGCGCAGGCCACGTCGTGAACGTCGCAGGCGCGCAACAGGGCGGTGATGTCCGGCTCATGGGGCTGCGCGGTCATGGGATCGCGCAGGAAGATCACCATGTCGATCTCCCCCTGCGCCAGGCGCGCGCCGATCTGCAGATCCCCGCCAAGCGGGCCGCTGCGCAGGCATTCCACGTCCAGGCCGGCCTGTTCGCGCAGGCGCGAGCCGGTGGTGCCCGTGGCCACCAGGCGATGGGCCGCGAGCAGCGGGGCATGCTCGCGCGCCAGGCGGATCATGGCGTCTTTTTTCGCGTCGTGGGCGATGAGTGCGATGTTCATGGGAGCAAGGGCGCGAAGGGGAGGCGCGTGGCCCCGGGCATGCTGCCATGATGCAACAGCCCGGGATATAAAAACCTGTAGTTAAGTATCATCATAACAACATCCCCCCAGCCGATCTCCGGGGGATTTTGCGGGACCAAGGGCAGAAAACCGCTGAAAAGCAGGGCAAAAGTCGACTATTTCCAAATGTAATTGTTGCTCTTAGGGAAAACACGAAAGGGCGTGTTGCGTAGTATTGCTACATTGTCTCCATCCGGCAACGAAACCCGCTGACACGGGCCGATTCCGGATCCACGCGCGGCGCAGGGGGTGCGAAGGGGACTCCCTGTGTCGCTCACGACTCGCCGACAACTCTATGGCTAAGGAGACAACACGATGCAATCCCTGAGGAGACTTCAACTCACCGCGATGGGCGCTGCCATGGCCGCGGCCTTCGGGCTGAGCCTGCCCGCGCACGCGGACACGTTCAATTTCGGCGGCTACTTCCGCGCCGGCCCGGGCACCACGAGCAACAGCTCCAACGGCGGCCCCGCGCGCCAGTGCTACAACCTGCCGGGGGTC
>DAIDHU010000064.1 GCA_027451915.1 Thiomonas sp.
GCCAGCGAGCCAGCCAGCCAGATCACCCCGCCGCTCGAGGGCGAGGCCAGGCCCGGATGTTGCGCGCCCCGCGCGGGAAGGATCACGAAAGCCCGCGCCGGCTGCGAGGCACCCAGCGTGGCGGCCACGCCCAGCGTCACCGCCATGCGCCGGATGGTGTCGCGCTGCTTCGTGCTCAACGTCAGCTCCCGTCCACCAGCAACCACCAGAACGAATCCAGGGCATGCACCGTTTCGTTCACGCCCTGCTCGGGGTACAGATCCAGACCGCTGAGCAGGTTGGTGCAGGCGACATTGCTCACGCCCACCGCGGCCGTGGTGTGCGAGAACTCGCCGCCGGCGCACAGCAACTCGCCGTAGCGACTCAGCGCATCGATGCGCGAGGGCAAGGCCGACATCTGGTCCTGAGGGTCGATCCACAAGGCATGCTCCAGGCCGTGGATCTGTCCGTTCTGCCAGCGCAGCAATACCCGGGCCGGCCCGCCGTGCAGGGGCATGAAGCTGCCCGCGGCCATCAACCCCTGCGGGGTCGGCGCCATCGCCAGCACGCTGGCGCTCAGGCCGGCGCCGACGCTGGCCCAGCCCGCCGGCTGCACCTGCGCGAGCCCGTCCCCCGCCGGGTTCAAGGCGTGGCTCGCCCATCCCTGCGCGAACACGATCTGCCCCTGGGTCGGTCCCGTGCCGGAGACCCTCGAGAAATTGCCCCCGATCCAGAGTCTTCCGTCGTAGACGCTCAGCGCGTGGACATGCACATGCAAGGGGTTGCCTCCCTGCTCCGGCAGGGCCCCGCCCAGCGAGAGCCACGCATGCGCGATGGAATCGCGCATCACCAAGTTCGCGAAACCCTGGCTGAGACGGACCTGATCCCCATCCTGGCCGACCGGGTCCACCCCCAGATCGAAGGCCCCGCCGATTACGAGGCGCTGGCCGGGCAGCATCAACAGGCTGCTCACGATACCCGGCCACAGTTGATGCTGGCCGGGCCAGCGTCCCACCAGGCCGTGCCCCACCGGCTGCCAGTCGCTCGCGGACTGCAGCAGGGTATGGTCGGGAGCGGCCGCCACCCTGGCGATGCCCATGGACAGATGTTCGTCGACATGGCGGAAGTTGCCGCCCACGTAGAGGCCCCCATGGACGGGATCCGGCGCCAGTGCCAGCACGGGCCCGTCCGGCCCGTTGCCGATATCCGAGAAGGTCCAGGTGACACCGTCGGTGCAGGCCATGTAGGAATGCGCGTGCGGGTGTTGCAGGTTGGCATCGATGAACATGCTGCCGCCGATGCACAGGCGGCTTCCATCCGGCGTCACTCCGATCGCCCACACGCGGGAAGGTGGGTACAACAGCAGTCCGGGCGGAGCGTGGAAGCCCTGCGTGTCCATGCGCGTCAGGAAGGGCATGGGTCTCTCGAAACCCTGCGCGATCTGCCCGGCCTGCGTGAAGGCGCCCCCGGCAGCGAACGCGCGCTCGACCTGCACGACCATGCGCTTGACCATGCTGTGTCGTGGGTGTCCGAGCGTGCGGGCATCGAAGCGGGTTTCCAGCGCCGCCTTCACGGCGCTGGTCGTCCGGCCCGCTCCGACCCCGCCGATCGACGGCATGTCCGTGGACACATCGGGCGCGGTCTGGATGTCGGCGGCCGCCACCAGCAGCGCGCAGGACATGCCCGAGTCCAGCGCATGCACCTGCCCCGGCCCGGGCTGCGCCCGCGTCGTGCACTCGGGCACCCGGTACTTCGTGAAGGGCCGCGGCTGGCTGGCGCGCGCGATCAGCCGAAACCCCTTCTCGGGATCCTCCAGCCCGATGGAGCGCACCCGCGCCACCGACTGCCCCGAGCCGTGGTAGGTGTACACCACCAGCTTGGCCAGCAGGTTCACCCGCC
>DAIDHU010000065.1 GCA_027451915.1 Thiomonas sp.
ATGGTCCTCGGTGGAGAACATGGGTCTGGCCTTCGCCGCGCTGGGCCTGGCGCTGGTGTTCCGGGCCTCGGGCATGCCGGCGTTGGCCGCGCTGGCGCTGGCGGCCATGCTGTTCCAGTTGCTGCACCATGCCATGGCCAAGAACCTGCTGTTCCTGGCTACCGGATCGGTCATGCACGCCACCAGCCAGCGCAGCCTGGGCATGCTCGGCGGGCTTTTGCACAGCATGCCCTGGGTCGGCTGGACCGCGCTGGTGGGCACGCTGGCGATGGCCGGCCTGCCGCTGCTGGGGGGTTTTGTCGCGGAATGGCTGCTGCTGCAGGCCTTCGTGTTGTCGCCGCACCTGCCGCAGCCCCTGCTGGGCATGTTCGTCGCCCTGGGGGCGGCCATGCTGGTGCTGGTGGCCGCGCTGGCGGCCTTCGTGATGGTCAAGTTCTACGGCGTGGTGTTCCTGGGGCGCCCGCGCGAGCCGGCGCTGGCCCGCTCGGGGGCGCATGACGCCGGCCTGGCGCAGCGCGCCGGGCTGGTGTTCCTGGCTGTTCTGTGCGTGTTGCCGGGCCTGTTTCCCGGGGTGGTGCTGCGCCTGGTGGCGCGTGCCGAGCAGCCCCTGCTGGGCCAGGTGGTGGCCTGGGGCGGGGGGATTTCGCGCCTGGCCCCCCTGTCCCCCCAGCGCGCGAGCTTCGATCCCCTGGCCTTGGTGGTGCTGGGCCTGGCGCTGACGGCCTGCGGCTTGCTGGCCGCGCATGCCTGGCGCGCCGCGCCGGCCCGCCGCGCACCGGCCTGGGCCTGCGGGGAGGGCCTGATCAGCGCGCGCATGCAGGACAGCGCCGAGGGTTTCGGCCAGCCGGTGCGGCGCCTGTTCGCGCCCTTGTTCGACGTGCACAGCCAGGCCAGCGGGCCCGGCGAGGCGGCGCCGCGCTACACCGAGCAGGTGCGCGATCCCTTGCGCACGCGCCTGTACCAGCCGCTGGCCAACGCCGTGCTGGGCCTGGCGCGGCGCGCGGGGCGCCTGCAGCAGGTGGGCATGGCGGGCTACCTGCTCTACACCTTCGGCACGCTATTGGTGTTGTTGTTGCTGGTGTTGCGCTGACCCGGAGCCCGTCGCGATGGACATCATGGAATTCGTCGTCGAAGGCGCCACCCAGGTGCTCAGCGTGGCGGCGGCGCTGGCGCTGGCTCCGCTGCTCCTGGGCTGGGTGGCGCAGTGCAGGGCCTGGCTGTCCAATCGTCACGCGCCGCCGCTGGCCCAGCCCTACTGGCGCCTGCGCAAGCTGTGGCGCCGGCAACCGGTGCTTCCCGAAGGCTCCAGCCCCCTGTTCCGGGCCGCCCCCTACGTGGTGCTGGGATGCATGAGCGCGGCCGCCGCCATCATCCCCTCGCTGGGCGCCGGTCTGCCGCTGGCCTCGGTGGCCGACGCGATCGCCCTGGTCGGCCTGTTCGCGCTGGCGCGGGTGTTCCAGGCCCTGGCGGCGATGGACACCGGGACCGCCTTCGCCAGCCTGGGCGCGCGGCGCGAGATGATGCTGGGCTTCCTGGCGGAGCCTGCCTTGCTGATGGTGCTGTTCACCGCCTCGCAGTTCGCCGGCAGCACCCAGCTTCCCGCGCTGGCCCGGGCGCTGCACGATCACGGCCCGAGCATTCATCCGGGTCTGGCCTTCGGGGCCGTGGCCTTTGTCATGGTGCTGCTGGCCGAGAACGCGCGCCTGCCGGTGGACAACCCGAGCACCCACCTGGAGCTGACCATGATCCACGAGGCCATGGTGCTCGAGTACTCGGGCCGCCACCTGGCCCTGATCGAATGGGCGCAGGCCCTCAAGCTCTACAACTACATGTGCATGGGCTTTGCGATGTTCGCGCCCTGGGGCATGGCCATGCCGGGGCAGGCGGCCGCCTGGCTGCTGCCGGCGCTGCCCGCGCTGCTGCTCAAGCTGGCCCTGGGCGGCGCGGGGGTGGCGCTGATCGAGACCAGCAGCGCCAAGCTGCGGGTGTTCCGCGCCCCCGAATTCCTGGCCACCGCCTTCCTGCTGGCCGTGCTGGGCCTGTGGGTGGGCCTGATGCTGGAGCCCTGAGCCGTGCAGCCCATGGCTCCGATCCTCGCGCTGGCGCGGCTGCCCTCGGCCCTGCAGGGCATTCACCTGTTCGCCGCGCTGCTGCTGCTGCTGTCCTTCGCCATGTTGTCCCAGCGCCGGGTGATGGGCCTGATCTGGCTGTTTGCCTGGCAGGGAGCGCTGCTCGCGGGCAGTTCCGTGCTGGTGGCCTGGAGCACGGGGCAGTCGGAGCTGTACGGCTCGGCGCTGCTGGCCCTGGTGCTCAAGGTGCTGGTGCTGCCCTGGGTGCTGCTGCGCCTGACGCGGCGCCTGCACGCGCAATGGGACATCGAGCCCTTGTTGAACATTCCGGGCATGCAGCTCATCGGCATGGCGCTGGTGCTGTTCGCCTTCGCGCTGGCGCAGCCGCTGGAGTCCCTGGCCCACGGCGCCACGCGCGGCCTGCTGGGCATCGCGATGGCGGTGGTGTTCCTGGCCTTGCTCATGATGATCAGCCGGCGCAACGCGATCGCGCAGGTGCTGGGCTTCCTGTCACTGGAAAACGGCCTGCTGTTCGCAGCC
>DAIDHU010000066.1 GCA_027451915.1 Thiomonas sp.
ATGGAGTTGATGGTACCGATCTTCCAGCGGCGCTTGAACTCCAGGTCCGCCGACACCGCCTTGACCATGTCCTGGCAGGTGTCGAACACATCCTGCACGGCGATGTTGTGGATGTTGGGCTCGTCCAGGCTGTACATCTGCGCCGTCTGGAACGGGCTCATGCGCCCGAAGGGCGAGAGCATGAACACGCGGATGCCGCGCCGCCCGCGCATCGCGTACTCGGCCGCGCTGCCGGTGTCGCCCGAGGTGGCCCCCAGGATGTTGAGCTCGGCGCCGGCAGCCGCCAGCGCGCGCTCGAACAAGCCGCCCAGCAACTGCATGGCCATGTCCTTGAAGGCCAGGGTCGGCCCCTGGGACACTCCGAGCAGGCCGATGTTCGCGTCCAGGCGCTGCAGCCGGATGATCTCGGAGCTGCCGAACACCTGCGCCGTGTAGGTGCGCCGCAGCAGGGCGCGCAGCTCCTCGGCCGGCATCGGAGCCAGCAGCGGATGCAGCACCTCGAAGGCGATGTCCGCGTAGGCCAAGGGCTGCATGCGCCGCAACGCGGCGGCGTCGAAGCGGGGGTACTCCACCGGCAGATACAGCCCTCCGTCGGGCGCCAGGCCCTCGAGCAGGATGTCGTCGAAACCGGCTTGCGGCGCCAGGCCGCGCGTGCTGAGGTATTTCATCAGCGCAACTCCTCCTTGCGCAGGCGCACCACCGGCGCCAGCACGGTGTCCAGCGCCTGGATGCGCGCCAGCGCCTGGTCCATGCGCTGCTCCAGGGTCTCGTGGGTGAGCAGGATCACGTCGGTGTGCTGGTCGTCCTCCCCCGAGGGGCGCTGCAGCAGCGCGTCGATGGACATGCCGTGCTCGGCCAGGATATGGGTGATCTCGGCCAGCACCCCGGCCTCGTCGCGCACGTGGATGCGCAGGTAATAGGAGGTGCGCACCTGGGGCATGGCCAGGATGGGCGTGTCGGACAACGCTCCGGGCTGGAAGGCCAGGTGCGGCACGCGATGCTCGGGGTCGGCCGTGTGCAGGCGCGTGATGTCGACCAGGTCGGCGATCACGCTCGAGGCCGTGGGCTCGGAGCCCGCGCCCTTGCCGTAGAACAGCGTGGAGCCCACCGCGTCGCCCTGCACCACCACGGCGTTCATCGCGCCTTCGACGTTGGCCACCAGCCGCGTGGCGGGGATCAGCGTGGGATGCACGCGCAACTCGATGCCGTCCTCGGCGCGCCGCGTGATGCCCAGCAGCTTGATGCGATAGCCCAGCTGCTCGGCGTAGCGGATGTCGGCGGTTTCCAGGTCGCGGATGCCCTGCACGTGCACGCGGTCGAACTGCACCGGCACGCCGAAGGCGATGGCGCACAGGATGGTGATCTTGTGCGCGGCGTCGATGCCGTCGATGTCGAAGCCGGGATCGGCCTCGGCATAGCCCAGGCGTTGCGCCTCGGCCAGCGCGGTTGCGAAATCCACGCCCTTGTCGCGCATCGAGGACAGGATGAAATTGGTGGTGCCGTTGATGATGCCGGCCACCCACTCGATGCGGTTGGCCGCCAGGCCCTCGCGCACCGCCTTGATGATGGGAATGCCCCCGGCCACCGCCGCCTCGAAGGCCACCATCACGCCATGCTGTTGCGCCGCCGCGAAAATCTCGTTGCCATGCAGGGCCAGCAGCGCCTTGTTCGCGGTGACCACGTGCTTGCCGGCCCGGATGGCCGCCAGCACGAGCTCGCGCGCCGGCTCGATGCCCCCCATCAGCTCGACCACGATGTCCACGTCCTCGCGCGTGGCCAGGCCCATGAAATCGTCGGTCAGGGGCAGCGTGTCGCCGACGGCGCGGCGCGCCTTCTCGGCGTTGCGCGCGGCGACGGCCACCACCTCGATGCCGCGCC
>DAIDHU010000067.1 GCA_027451915.1 Thiomonas sp.
CGCATGGGTCGCGCGGCGCGCCTTGTCAGCCGGCGCAGCCGTGCGCGACGTCTTCCTGGGTGCTGATTACCGCCAGCGCGACGGAAGCCAGGCGAGCCGTGAGCGAATCGGCGCGCGAGGTCAGCACGACGGGCACCTTCGCACCCAGCACCAGCCCGGCGCATTCGCCTCCGCCGACGTAGACGAAGCTCTTGTAGAGCATGTTGCCCGCATTGAGGTCGGGAACCAGCATGAGATCGAAGTCGCCGGCGCAGCGCGAGTCGATGTGCTTGGTGCGCGCCGCCCGCAGCGAGAACGCGTTGTCGAAGCCCAGCGGGCCCTCGACGGCGGCGCCGGGCCATTGCCCCTGCTGGCCACGCTGCACCAGTTCCTGGGCGTCGAGCGTGGCGGGGATGGCCGGGTTGACGGTTTCCACCGCCGCGACCACCGCCGCCTTCGGGACGGTGATGCCGATGCGCTGCAGCAGGTCCACCGCGTTGCCCAGGATGTCGAGCTTGCTTTTCAGGTCTGGCGTGATGTTGACCACGCAGTCGGCCAGTGCCAGCAGCTTGTGGTAGCGGGGGAGGTCGAACACGAAGGCGTGGCTGATGCGACGCTGGGTGCGCAGCCCGGTGTCGCGCTGCACCACGGCCGACATCAGCTCGTCGGTATGCAGCGAGCCCTTCATCAGCGCGCGCACGTCGCCGCCGCGCGCCAGTTCCACCGCGCGCGTGGCGGCCTGCGAAGGCTCGGCTTCGGTGGCCACGATCTCGAAATCGCGCGCGTCGACCTCGGCCTGCTCGGCGGCGCGCTGGATCAGCGTGGGTTCGCCCACCAGCAGCGGCCTGGCCACGCCGGCGTCGCGCACGCGCTGCGCGGCCTGCAGGGCCAGTGCGTCGCAGGGATGGGCCAGCGCGATGGTCGCCGGCTCGCGCGAGGCCAGTGTGCGCGCACGCTCGATCAGCGCCTGCAGGCGCGGGAAGACCTGCGGCATCGCCGCATCGGCGGCCGCGGAGGACGCTGGGGTGCTCATGTGGTTTGTCTCCTGCCCGGGCCCGGGGACGGGGGCCGGCTCTGGCGGGTCGGGCACCGGCGGTGCCGGCGCCCCGGGGCGAGGCGCCGAACGCCGCGGCGCCGGTGCCCCTGCGTGGGCACTCAGACGTAGTCCTTGTACTTGTCGAGCAGGCGCACCGGCTTGCTCAGCGCATCGCGGCGGAACGGGTCGCCGAGTTCGCGGGTGCACATGATCTCGATCACGCAAGTCTTGCGCTGGTTCATCTGCATGTCCACGGCGCGCTTGAGCGCGGGACCGACGTCTTCCAGGCGGTCGACGACGATGGCCTCCGAACCCATGGCGCGGGCGATGCCGGCGAAGCTCTCGCTTTCCAGCTCGCCGGCGACGAAGCGACGGTTGTAGAAGTCGACCTGGTTCTTCTTCTCCGCGCCCCACTGGCGGTTGTGGAACACCACCGCGGTGACCGGGATGTCGTGGCGCACGCAGGTCATGATCTCGACCATGCTCATGCCCCAGGCGCCGTCGCCGGCATAGGCGATGGCGGGGCGGTCCGGCGCGGCCAGCTTGGCGCCGATGATGGTGGGCAGCGCGTAGCCGCAGTTGCCGAAGCTCATCGGGGCGAAGAAGCTGCGCGGCTCGTCGAAGCGCAGATAGCTGTTGGCCACCGAGTTGATGTTGCCGATGTCGGTGGACACCATGAACCGCGGCGGCATGGCTTTTTCCAGTTCGCGCAGCACCTGGCGCGGGTGCAGGTACTCACCGCCGCCGAAGGTCTTCTCCTGCCTGGCTTCCTCGATCATGTCGAGGCTGTAGGCGTCGCGCTCGTGGGTCCAGGAATCCAGCTCCTTCTCCCATGCGTCCTTCTCGACGCGGATGGTCTCGGCGCGCTGGGCCTTCGTCGCGTCGCACGCCAGCTGGCGCTGCTGCAGGCGCTGGGTGATGGCCTTGGCGGCCGCCTTGGCATCGCCGCAGATGCCCACGGAGATCTTCTTCACCAGACCGAGGTTGGTGTGGTCGGCCTCGACCTGGATGATCCTGGCATTCTTGGGCCAGTAGTCCATGCCGTGCTGAGGCAGCGTGCCGAAGGGGCCCATGCGCGAGCCCAGCGCCACCACCACGTCGGCCTGGGCGATGAGCTTCATCGCGGCCTTCGAGCCCTGGTAGCCCAGCGGGCCTGCCCACAGCGGGTGGCTGGCGGGGAAGGCGTCGTTGCGCAGGTAGCCGGTGACCACCGGGGCGCCCAGGCGCTCGGCGAGCAGCCGGCATTCGTCCACGGCGTCGCCCATGACCACGCCGCCGCCGGCCAGGATCACCGGGAACTTGGCCTGCGCCAGCAGTTCGGCGGCGTCGTTCAGGCTGCGCTCGCCGCCGGCGCCGCGCTCGACTCGCATCGGGCGCGGGATCTCGCACTGGATCTCGCCGTAGAAAAAGTCGCGCGGAATGTTGAGCTGGGTCGGGCCCATCTCGCTGATCGCGCGATCAAAACACCGGCCGGTGAACTCGGCCATTCGCTTGGGGTTGACCACATGCCCCTGGTACTTGGTGAACTCCTGGAACATCGGCAGCTGGTTGGCTTCCTGGAAGCCGCCCAGGCCGATGCCCATGGTGCCGGTCTCGGGGGTGACGATGACCACCGGGCTGTGCGCCCAGTAGGCGGCGGCGATGGCCGTCACGCAGTTGCTGATGCCGGGGCCGTTCTGGCCGATCACCACGCCGTGGCGTCCGCTCACGCGCGCATAGCCGTCGGCCATATGCGCGGCGCCCTGTTCGTGCACCACCGGGATCAGGCGGATGCCGGCCGGCGCGAAGATGTCCATCGCGTCCATGAAGGCCGAGCCCATGATGCCGAAGATGTCGGTCACGCCGTTGGCGACCAGGGTTTCGACAAAGGCTTCGGACGGGGTCATGTTCTGCACGCCGGTGGCGACCTTGCGGTGGTCGGCGGGAGGGGTCTGGCTCATGGCGGGATGTCTCCGGTGGGTCTGCGGGGCAAGGGATGAAATTGCAAAAAACGGGACGTTTCATTCCATCCTTGATGACGCGAACTATAGAAGTCGCTTCGGGGGGAGTCAACCGGAAATTTCAAAATTCGGTATATGATGTTTCGAAAATTGAAATTTCAGAGTCCATCTCCCCCCGCGCCACCCCGCCATGAACCTGCCCGAAGCCGTCGAGTCCGACGTGCAGCCTGCCAACCCGCCGGGGGGGGCCGATTCGCCGCTGGCGCGCGTGTTCGGCCTGCTCGAGGCGGTGGCTGGCCGGGATCAGCCGTTCACGCTGCAAGCGCTGTCCGCGGAGCTCGAGCTGCCCAAGCCGACGGTGCACCGGATGCTGTCCCAACTCGAGCAGGCGGGGATGCTGCAGCGCCAGGGCGACGCGCGCCACTATGCCGCCGGGCTGCGCCTGCGGCGCCTGGCCGGGCAGCTGATGCTCAACGACGGGCTCAACGGCGCGCGTCGCATGGTGCTGCGCTCGG
>DAIDHU010000068.1 GCA_027451915.1 Thiomonas sp.
CGGGCTGGCCTGGCTGGTGCGGTCCAGCGGTGCGCTGCACCTGGCGCAATGCCGGGCCGAGGAGCTCGGCGCGTGGCTTTCGCGCATCCAGCCGGCCGAGGTGTTGTGGCCGGCGGGTGAAGCGCCCGGCGACTGGCCGCAGGACCTGCCGGTCACACCGCGGGCGGCCTGGCAATTCGACGCCGAGGCGGGGCTGCAGCAGCTGCGACGCGCGCTGGGCGTGCACGACCTGGAAGCCTTCGGCGCCGAGGGACTGTCACGCGCACACGCCGCTGCGGCCGCCCTGCTGGGCTATGCCCGCCAGACCCAGGGCTGCGAACTCGCGCACCTGGCCGAGCTGCAGGTCGAGCGATTCGAGGACTGCGTGTTGCTGGACGCCAATGCGCGGCGCAACCTGGAGTTGTTCAGCACCCTGCGCGGCGAGGCCTCGCCGACTCTGCTTTCGGTGCTGGACAGCTGCGCCACGGCCGCGGGCAGCAGGCTGCTGCGGGCCTGGCTGGCGGCGCCGCCGCGCGACCAATCGGTGGCGCGAGCACGCCACGCGGCGGTGCAGGCCCTGCAGCAGCAGGGCTTCGAGGACCTGCGCGAGGCGCTGCGCGGCCTGGCCGACCTGGAGCGCATCGCCGCGCGCACCGCGCTGCAGCAAGTGCGGCCGCGTGAACTCTCGGCCCTGCGCGACACCCTGCAGCGCCTGCCGCAGGTGGCCGCCAGCGTGCAGGCACAGGACCCCATGCTCGCGCAATTGCGCGCCGCGCTGGAACCCGGCCAGGCCGGGCTGGACCTGCTGCAGCGCGCCCTGGCCGAAAGCCCCGCGCTCAACCTGCGTGATGGAGGGGTGTTCGGCGAGGGCTATGACGCCGAGCTCGACGAGTTGCGCGCCATCGGGCGCGACTGCAGCTCCTTCCTGCTGGACATGGAAGCGCGCGAGCGTGAACGCACCGGCATCGCCAATCTGCGCGTGCTCTACAACAAGGTGCATGGCTTCGCCATCGAGGTCACGCGGGGCCAGGCCGACAAGGTCCCCGCGGATTACCGCCGGCGCCAGACCCTGAAGGGCTCGGAACGCTACATCACCCCCGAGCTCAAGGCCTTCGAGGACAAGGCGCTGTCGGCCCAGGAGCGCTCGCTGGCGCGCGAGCGGGCCCTTTGGGGCGAGCTGCTGCAGGCGCTGCAGCCGGCGGTCGGCCCCTGGCAGCGCGCGGCGCGCGCGCTGGCGCGCCTGGACGTGCTGGGCTCGCTGGCCGAGCGCGCGCGCACCTGGGACTGGGTGCGCCCGGATCTGTCGGCCCTGCCCGGCATCGAGATCCGCGCCGGGAGGCACCCCGTGGTGCAGGCCCAGGTGGAGCGTTTCGTGCCCAACGACTGCCTGCTGCTGCCGGGCAGCCGCACCCAGATCATCACCGGCCCCAACATGGGGGGCAAGTCGACCTACATGCGCCAGACGGCGCTGATCGCCCTGCTGGCCTGCATGGGCAGCTTCGTGCCGGCGGCCAGCGCGCGTATCGGGCCCCTGGACGCGATCCATACCCGGATCGGCGCCTCCGATGACGTGGCGGGAGGGCGCTCCACCTTCATGGTGGAAATGAGCGAGGCCGCCTCCATCCTGCGCAGCGCGGGACCGAACAGCCTGGTGCTGATGGACGAGATCGGCCGCGGCACCTCCACCTTCGACGGCCTGGCGCTGGCGCTGGCCATCGCGGCCCACTTGCACGAGCGTTGCCGCAGCTACACCCTGTTCGCCACCCATTACTTCGAGCTCACGGATTTCCCCAGCCATCACCCCGAGGCGCTGAACCTGCACGTCAGCGCCGCCGAGCACGATGCCGGCATCGTGTTCCTGCACGAGGTGCAGCCCGGGCCGGCCAGCCGCAGCTACGGCGTGCAGGTGGCGCAACTGGCGGGCATGCCTGCCGCCGTGCTGCGCGACGCGCGCGTGCGCCTGCAGGCGCTGCAGCAGGCGCAGACCGAGCGCCTGGCCCAGCTGGACCTGTTCGGAGCGCCCGCGCAGGAGCCTGTCCCCGAGGAGCAGGCCGCTGCCGCGGATCCGGCCGCGCGCGAACTGCTGCGCGAGCTGGCGGGGCTGGACTGCGACGCTCTCAGCCCCCGCGAGGCCCTGGAACAGCTGTACCGCCTGTGCGACCGAGCGCGCGCGGCGGATGCCTGAGGCCGCGCACGCCATGCCCTCCCGCTCCAGGGACTTGCTGGTGTTCGCGCATGCGAACGGCTTCCCCGCCCCCTCCTACCGCGTGCTGCTCGAACTGCTGGGACAGCATTACGAGGTGCGCGCCCCGGACATGCTCGGGCATGCGCCGCAGTTTCCCGTCAGCGACAGCTGGCCGCGCCTGCTGGACGAGCTCTCGGATTTCGTGCAAAGCCAGCGCGGCGGACGACGCGTGGTCCTGGTGGGCCACTCGCTGGGCGGGCTGCTCGGTCTGATGCTGGCCGCCGCGCATCCCGACTGGCTGCGCGCGCTGGTGCTGCTGGACTCGCCGCTGGTCGGGGGCTGGCGCGCGGCGCTGCTGTGGGCCTCCAAGCGCAGCGGGTTGATCTGGCGGGTCGCACCGGCCTCGCTGGCGCTGCGCCGCCGGCGTGCCTGGCCCGACGTGGACGCGGTGCGCGAACACCTGGGCGCCAAGGCCCCATTCGCGGCCTGGGATCCCCGCATGCTCGAGGACTATGCGAGCGCCGGCACCGTCGAACGCGACGGCATGCGCGCGCTGCGTTTCGAACCCGACATCGAGGCCAGCATCTACGCCACGCTGCCGCATCACCTGACCCGCCTGGGCCTGCTCCGGGCGGGCGTGCCCATCGGATTCATCGGCGGCACCGAGTCGCGCGAACTGGCCATGGCGGGCATGCGCGCCACCCGCCGCCTGGTGGGGCCGCACCTGCGCTGGATGGCCGGCGGCAGCCACCTGTTTCCCTTCGAACAGCCGCAGGCCACCGCGCGCACCGTGCTCGAACTGCTGCGCGAACTGGGTGCGGGCCCCCCTTCGGGCGGGCCGGCCTGATCCGTGCCGGCTCAGATTCCTATAATGCCGATTTCCCGGTCCGATACGGCGTCATGACCCAATACGTTTTCGTCACCGGTGGCGTGGTTTCCAGCCTGGGCAAGGGCATCGCGGCCGCCTCGCTGGCCGCGATCCTCGAATCGCGCGGCATCAACGTCACCCTGATCAAGCTCGACCCCTACATCAACGTCGACCCGGGAACGATGTCCCCGTTCCAGCACGGGGAGGTGTTCGTCACCGACGACGGCGCCGAGACCGACCTCGACCTGGGGCATTACGAGCGCTTCATCCGCCGCTCCATGCGGCGCACCAACAACTTCACCACCGGGCAGATCTACGAGAGCGTGATCCGCAAGGAGCGGCGCGGCGAATACCTGGGCAAGACCGTGCAGGTGATCCCGCACGTGACCAACGAGATCCAGGAATTCATCCGTCGCGGCGCGGGCGAGGGCGGGCCCGACGAGGCGGAGGTGGCGATCGTCGAGATCGGCGGCACCGTGGGCGACATCGAGTCCCTGCCCTTTCTCGAGGCGGTGCGCCAGATGAGCCTGCGCATGCCGCGCCACCACAGCGCCTTCGTGCACCTGACCCTGGTGCCCTTCATTCCGGCGGCCGGCGAGCTCAAGACCAAGCCCACCCAGCACAGCGTGCAGAAGCTGCGCGAGATCGGGATCACCGCCGACGCGCTGCTGTGCCGCGCCGACCGCCCGATCCCCGAGGACGAGCGCGAGAAGATCTCCCTGTTCGCCAACCTGCCGCAGGAAGCCGTGATCTCGGTGTGGGACGCCGACAGCATCTACAAGATCCCGCGCATGCTGCACGAGCAGGGGCTGGACGCGCTGATCTGCGACAAGCTCAAACTGGTGGGCGGCCCGGCCGACCTGTCCGCGTGGGACGCGCTGGTGCAGGCCGAGGCCCACCCGCGCCACCACCTGCGCATCGCCATGGTGGGCAAGTACACCGACCTGTCGGACTCCTACAAGTCGCTCAACGAGGCGCTGCGCCACGCCGCGCTGAAAAACGCCTCGCGGGTGGACATCTCCTACCTCGATTCCGAGACCCTGGCCGAGGACAACATCGCCCAGCTGGCCCGTTTCGACGCCATCCTGGTGCCCGGCGGCTTCGGCAAGCGCGGCATCGAGGGCAAGGTGCTGGCGGCGCGCTACGCGCGCGAGAACCGCATTCCCTACCTGGGCATCTGCCTGGGCATGCAGGTGGCCACCATCGAATACGCGCGCAACAAGGCGGGCCTGCACGGCGCCAACAGCACCGAGTTCGAGCCGTCCACGCCCTACCCGGTGATCGCGCTGATCAGCGAGTGGAAGGACCGCAGCGGCGTGGTGCACGAGCGCAACGCCGAGTCCGACCTGGGCGGCACCATGCGCCTGGGCGCCCAGGAGGCGCGGGTGCAGCCCGGCACCCTGGCCCACCAGATCTATGGCGACGTGGTCAACGAGCGCCATCGCCATCGCTACGAGGCCAACGTGGAGTACCTGGATGCCCTGCAAGCGGCGGGCCTGGTGATCTCCGCCTACACCACGCGAGAACATCTCACGGAGATCGTCGAGATTCCGCAAAGCGTGCACCCCTGGTTCATGGGCGTTCAGTTCCACCCCGAGTTCAAGTCCACGCCGCGCGACGCGCACCCGCTGTTCGACGC
>DAIDHU010000069.1 GCA_027451915.1 Thiomonas sp.
CCGCCATTGTGCGCAATGCCCCGCAACGCAGGCAGGCGCTGCACCAGCTCGGCCAGCGCGTTGGGCCGCGCGCTGCGGATGCTGGCGTCCAGGCTGCCCTCGCGCTCGCAGGCGGCATACACATCCCAGATGCCCAGCCCGAAACCCTCGACTTCCCGCAGGCGCTGCGCGTAGGGCAGCGCGCGCAGCTCGACGCCGAACAAGGCCGACAGCAGGGGCCAGAATTGATTGCGCGGATGGGCGTAGTACTGGCCGGCGGCCAGGGAAGCTTCGCTGGGAAAGCTGCCGAGCAGCAGCAGGCGCGTGCCCGGCCCCGCCACGGGGGCCAGGCCGCGCAGAAGCGGGGCGGGAGCGGACTTGGGCATGCTTGTAGTCCAATGGTAGGCAATTCGCCGCGCCGAGCCGCGGCGCCCCCTGGAGCCCCATCGATGAGCCTGATCGCCCCCGCGCCCAACTCCACGCATCGCCCCGCCCCGCGCAGCCGCCTGCCGCAGGTCGGCACGACCATCTTCACCGTGATGTCGGCGCTGGCGCAAAGCTGCGGCGCCATCAACCTGGGGCAGGGCTTTCCCGATTTCGAGCCCGATCCCGTGCTGCTCGATGCCGTGACGCGCGCGCTGCGCGAGGGCCACAACCAGTACCCTCCGATGGCCGGGGTGCCCCTGCTGCGCGAGGCGCTGGCCGACAAGATCGAGCAGTTGCACGGCAGGCGCTACGACCCCGGCGAGGAGATCACCATCACCGCCGGAGCCACCCAGGCCTTGCTGACCGCGGTGCTGGCCGTCGTGCATCCGGGCGACGAGGTGATCGTGCTCACGCCCGCCTATGACAGTTACCTGCCGTCCATCGAACTGGCCGGCGGGGTGGCGCGTTGCGTGCCCCTGGACGCCGATTTCCGCCCCGATTTCGAGGCCATCGCCGCGGCGCTGGGCCCGCGCACGCGGGCCATGCTGATCAACTCCCCCCACAACCCCAGCGGACGGGTGTGGAGCCCGGCCGACCTGCGGCGCCTGGGCGAGCTGCTGGTCCCCACCGAGGTGGTGCTGATCAGCGACGAGGTGTACGAACACATGGTCTACGACGGCCAGGCGCATCGCAGCGCCTGCGCCGAGCCCCTGCTCGCCGAACGGGCCTTCGTGGTCTCCAGTTTCGGCAAGACCTACCACGCCACGGGCTGGAAGGTGGGCATGGTGGCGGCGCCGCGCGAACTCAGCGCCGAGTTCCGCAAGGTGCACCAGTTCAATGTGTTCACGGTCAACACGCCCATGCAATGGGCGCTGGCGCAGTATCTGCGCGAGCATCCCGAGGCGCACCAGGATCTGCCCGCCTTCTACCAGGCCAAGCGGGACCTGTTCCGCGCCGGGCTGGGGGCCACGCGGCTGCGCCTGCTGCCCTGCGAGGGCACCTATTTCCAATGCGTGGACTACAGCGCCGTCAGCGATCTGCCCGAGGCCGAGTTCTGCACCTGGCTGACCCGCGAAATCGGGGTCGCCGCGATCCCGGTCACCGCCTTCGAACCCGAACCCCGGCTGGCGCGCAGAACCGCGCGCTTCTGCTTCGCCAAGCGCGACCAGACCCTGGATGCCGCATTGCAGCGGCTCGGCGCCCTTTGAGCGGGGTTGCCCCAGGCGCGAGCCAGGGCGCGCAGGCCCTGCCCCCGCGGCCGGTGTTCGTGTAGACTTTCGGCTCGCGTTCCAGCGCGGGTGTAGTTCAATGGTAGAACGGCAGCTTCCCAAGCTTCATACGAGGGTTCGATTCCCTTCACCCGCTCCAGTCATCACCGCGCCCCGTGCTCGCGTGACGGAATGACCTTCGCTCCCGACGCTCCCGACATCGCCGGCCCGGCCGAGCCGGCCGCAACTCCGGCCGCGGCGCGACGCGGCCTTCGCTCCTACGTGCTGCGCACGGGGCGCCTGACCAGCGGCCAGGCGCGCGCGCTGGCCGAGCTGGGCCCGCGCAGCCTCGTTCCCTACCGGGCGGAGTTCGTCGACTGGGATGCCTGCTTCGGGCGCCGCGCGCCGAGGGTGCTGGAAATCGGTTTCGGCATGGGCGAGGCGACGGCGCAACTGGCGCGCCAGCAGCCCGAACGGGATTTCATCGGCGTGGAAGTGCACACCCCCGGCGTGGGCTCGCTGTTGCTGCGCATGCGCGAACACGGCCTGGACAATGTGCGTATCGTCCAGCACGACGCGGTCGAGGTGCTGCGCGACATGGTCGCGCCCAGCTCGCTGGACGCGGTGCACGTGTACTTCCCC